>NZ_JBEXGU010000013.1:0-98521 GCF_040607515.1 Streptosporangium sp. NPDC005286
CGCCGTTGACGGCGACCGGGCCCTGGGCTGCTCCGGCGGAGTCCATGTTCGCGAGGGCGGTGCGCCCCGCGGCGAGCGGTACGTCGAACACGTCGAACACCCGCCCCGTGGGGAGAATCACATTCGCCTCGGGTTCGTACCGCCACCAGTTGGTCAGCAGGGTGGGGTCGGTGGTGGCCTGCATCTGCCAGGCCACCGAGAGAGGGTGGCATCCCGGGTCGGGACAGCCGACGCGGTCGCAGGAGCAGGAGCGCGAACCGCCTCTCAGCGGCCGCGCGCCCAGACAGCTCGCCCAGCCCAGCGCGGCGTACTCCAGCACAGAACTGATCATCTGCTTCGGATGGCCATGTCGTCTGTTTCGACGAACCATCGGTACCCCGACCATTGTGTCCTCCGTCGTCCGCGCATCCCGCGTGCCACCCGGATGCGACGACCTGTCCACACTCTGGTCAGTGGGAACGTCAAACCCCCCAGGGTCTACGCCACCTGGGACACATCCGCACCGGTTATCGCACTCTAACGCACACGTATCTCCAGCAAGCGACGAACCTCCAGTTCTCGGTACGTGCCGCCGATCTCATCTCAGCTTCGCGGCGACCTCGGTCGCCCAGTAGGTGAGGATCATGTCGGCCCCCGCCCTGCGGATCGCGACCAGCGACTCCATGATCACCCGATCCCGGTCGATCCAGCCGTTCGCGGCGGCGGCCTCGACCATGGCGTACTCGCCGCTGACCTGGTACGCCGCCACCGGCACGTGCACGGCGTCGCGCACCTGGCGCAGGATGTCGAGGTAGGCCAGGGCCGGCTTGACCATGACGGCGTCGGCGCCCTCGTCGAGGTCCAGCCGCACCTCGCGCAGCGCCTCCCCGACCGGTCCCGCCGCGTCCTGCTGGTAGGCGTTGCGGTCGCCGAACTGCGGAGCGCACTCGGCCGCCTCGCGGAACGGGCCGTAGAACGCCGAGGCGTACTTGGCCGAGTACGCGAGGATCGGGACCTGCTCGAAGCCGTCACCGTCCAGGGCCGCCCTGATCGCCGCCACCTGGCCGTCCATCATGCCGCTCGGTGCGATCACCTGCGATCCGGCCCGTGCCTGGGCCACCGCCGCGGCCGCGTAGCGCTCCAGGGTGGCGTCGTTGTCGACCTCCCCCTCAGCGGTCAGGATGCCGCAGTGCCCGTGGTCGGTGAACTCGTCCAGGCAGGTGTCGGTCATCACGACCATCGTGTCACCCACGTCGGAGACCAGATCGGCGACGGCTCGCTGGACGATCCCCTCCGGGTCGTCGGCCGCCGACCCCCTGCCGTCCTTCACCGCGGGGATGCCGAACAGGATCAGCCCGCCCACCCCTGCCTCGGCCGCCTCGTGGGCGGCCTTGCGCAGCGAGTCGCGGGTGTGCTGGAACACCCCGGGCATCGAGCCGATCGGGTTCGGCTGGTCGATGTCCTCCTTCACGAACATCGGCAGCACCAGTTCCGCCGGGTGCAGCCGGGTGCCGGCCACCATCCGGCGCATCGGTGCCGTGCGGCGGAGCCTTCGCGGGCGTGCGACAGGGAACTGGGCCGTCATGGTGTCTCCCCCTTCCCCCGGCCGGTAGGGGACTGCGGGCCGGAGAAGCTCGATGTGTGTGCCGGCTCACCGCTCGCCGCGACGCGCCGCTGTCTCATGGCGCGCCGCCCGGCACCGCACATCACGCACCGCGTTCCGCGGCACTCCGGTCGCCACGCCCCACCACCTGTGGCGACGCACCGCCTGCCGGGGCGCCGCCGGTCACGGCCCGGCGCGCTCGCGCGGGACCGTCGAGCACGGCCTGCCCGCCCTTTTCGCGCGGGCAGCCGCCTTGTTCAAGGTTACTTGGCGCGGCGCCGGGCCCCTCTTCGGGTCTGCGAGGGCCTGCGGGGAACGTCCCCCGCCATGACCGCGGCCTGCCGCTGCTTGGCACCGTACTCCGCCAGCGCCGCCGCGAGGGCGGAAGTCGAAGGTTTGTCGGCCATGACGTCGACCCTGAGCCCGAATTCCTCCGCGGTCTTGGCGGTCTGCGGGCCGATCACGGCGATGACCGTGACGTTGTGCGGCTTGCCCGCGATGCCGACCAGGTTGCGGACGGTGCTCGACGAGGTGAACAGCACCGCGTCGAACCCACCGCCCTTGATCGCCTCGCGGGTGGGGGCGGGCGGCGGCGCGGCGCGGACGGTCCGGTAGGCCGTCACGTCGTCGCATTCCCAGCCGAGCTCGATCAGCCCGGCCACCAGCGTCTCGGTCGCGATGTCGGCACGCGGCAGCAGCACCCGGTTGATCGGGTCGAGCATCGAGTCGTACGGAGGCCACTCGACCAGCAGGCCCTCCGACGACTGCTCGCCGGACGGCATCAGATCGGGCCTGACGCCGAACTCCACCAGGGCCCGCGCGGTGCTCTCGCCCACGGCCGCGACCTTGAGCCCGGCGAACGCGCGGGCGTCCAGGCCGTACTCCTCGAACTTCTCGCGCACCGCCTTGACCGCGTTCGCGCTGGTGAAGGCCACCCACTCGTAGCGTCCAGTGACCAGGCCCTTGATCGCCCGATCCATCTGCTGCGGGGTGCGCGGCGGCTCGACGGAGATCGTGGGGACCTCCTCGGGCACCGCGCCGTACGAACGCAGCTGGTCGACCAGGCCGGCCGACTGCTCCTTGGTCCTGGGCACCAGCACCCGCCAGCCGAACAGCGGTTTGGTCTCGAACCAGGACAGCCGGTCGCGCATGCCGACGGCCTCCCCGACCACGATCAGCGCGGGCTCGACCATCCCGGCGTGCTTGAGATCGGGCCCGATCCGGCCCAGCGTGGTCACCACGGTGTGCTGCTCGGTCGTGGTACCCGCGCTGCTGATCGCCACCGGCGTCGAGTCGGGACGGCCCGCCGCGATCAGCGCCTTGCCGATCGGAACGGCCTCGGCGACGCCGTTGTAGATCACCAGAGTGCCCGCTCCCGCGGCGTAGGCGGACCAGTCCTTGATCTGGGTCGCGTCCACCACCCGGAACTCGGGCACCGACACCGCGGCCGGGATCCCGGCATAGGTGAGCACCGCCGTGGCCGGGGGCACGCCGGGCACGATCTCGAAGTCCACCTCCGCCTTGGCGCAGGCCGCGACCTCCTCGGTGATCGAGGAGAAGAACATCGGGTCGCCCGCGCACAGCCGCACGACGCAGCTGCCGCCCTTGGCTGCCTTGACGGCCTTCAGCGAGACGGCGCCCTCCTCTGCCGTGCCGACGATCTCGACGCCCTCGCGGCAGTGACGTAGCAACGAGCCGTACGCCTCCTGGTCGAGGATGACGATGTCCGCTCTGGAGAGCAGATCGGCACCGCGTAGCGTGAGCAACCCCTCATCGCCGGGCCCCGCGCCGACAAAGGCGACGAACCCGGACGGATGCTCGAAGGTGGTACTTCCGGAGCTCAATGTGCTTGCTCCCCTATCAACGTGCCGGCCCCTTCGGCGATCATCTCGGCCGCGAGGTCGCGACCGAGATCCATGGGCGCAGAAGAGCTCCCGGCGGCGGACTTGCGCACCGCCCGCCTGCCGTCGACGGCGACGGCAGCGGCGGTCAAAAACAGATCGTGCCCGTGCTCGGCCGCGTACGTGCCCAGCGGGGCGGCGCACCCCGCCTCCAGGGCATTGAGCACCGCGCGCTCGGCGGTGACCTCGGCGCGGGTACGCGCGTCGTCGAGCACGCTCAGCAGCTCGATCATGTCGGCTCTGTCGGAGCGGCACTCCACGGCCAGCGCTCCCTGACCGGGGGCGGGGAGTATCTCCTCGACCTCGAAGATCTGGGAGATCTCGGCCTCGCGGCCCAGCCTGCCGAGCCCGGCGGCGGCGAGCACGACCCCCTGCAGCTCACCCGAGGTCACCTTGCCGATCCGGGTGTCGGCGTTGCCCCGGATGGGCACATAGTCGAGATCAGGACGGATCATTCGAAGCTGGGCGATCCTGCGCGGGGAGCCCGTGCCGATCTTCGCTCCGGACGGCAGGTCGGCCAGCTTGGCGGCGCTCACCAGGGCGTCCCTGGGGTCGTCGCGCGGCGGGATCGCCGCGATGACCACGCGCGGGTCGGGCGTGGTGGGCAGGTCCTTCAGCGAGTGCACCGCGAAGTCGATCGAGCCCTCGATCAGCTCGTCACGGAGCGCGCTGACGAAGACGCCCGTACCGCCGAGCTGCGTGAGGTCGCCCTTGGTCACGTCGCCGAAGGTGACGACGCCGACGAGCTCGACGGCCCTTCCGGTCAGCTCGGTGAGGCGGTCGGCGACCAGGCCCGACTGCGTGGTCGCCATGACGCTCCGCCTCGTTCCCAGCCGGAGCGGAGGAGAAATGCTGCTCACAAGCCTGCCTCCTTCTTGCTCGGCTCGGTGTTCCTACCCTGCTCGACGTCGATCGTCTCGATACGCCGCACCGCTTCGGGCACCTTCGGGTCAAGATTGAACAGTTCGCGGAGTGCTTCCGCATAATGATCGCCCGCCGGAGACTCCGCCAGCTGCTTGACACGCACTGTGGGCTCGTGGAGTAGCTTGTCGACCACCCGCCTGACGGTCTGGGTGACCTCGGCCCTGACTCGTCCGTCGAGTTCGGGAAGCCGTGCGGCAAACCGTTCGAGCTCCGTCTCGACCACCTGCGCCGCCTTGCTCCGCAGCGCCACCACGGTCGGCGTGACGCGCGCGGCGCGCTCGGCCGACAGGTAGGCGGCGACCTCCTCGGCGACGATGCCGCGCACGGAGGCCACGGCCTCGGCCCGGCCACCGTCGTCGGTGCCGGCGTCGGCCCCGCTCTCCTGCATGGACTCCAGGTCGACCAGCGTCACGCCGGGCAACCGCCGTACGGCGAGGTCGACGTCGTGCGGCAGGGCCAGGTCCAGTATGAACATCCGGTGCGGAGTCACCATGTCGGCGGTGACGACCACGTCGGTGGCGCCGGTGCAGGAGATGACCAGGTCGGCCCTGGCCAGCTCCCTCTCCAGATCGCCGAACTCGGCGGCCCGGCCGCCGACCGTCTGCGCCAGCCGCACCGCGCGCTCGTGGGTCCGGTTGACCACCACGATGTCGGTGAGGCCCGCCCGCTGCAGGGTCGCGGCCGACAGGGCGCTCATCGAGCCCGCGCCGACCACCAGGGCCCGCATCCCCTCAAGGGGACCGAGGGCCCGCTCGGCGAGCGTGAGCCCGACTCCGACGAGGGAGGCGCCGGCCCGGTCGATGCCGGTCTCGGTGTGCGAGCGCTTGCCCACCCGCAGTGCCTGCTGGACGAGCTCGTTGAGCGTCGGGCCGAGCGTGCCCTCCTCCTGGGCCAGCCTGAGCGCCGAACGCACCTGGCCGAGGATCTGTCCCTCGCCCAGGACCATCGAGTCGAGGCCCGAACCGACCGAGAACAGGTGCTCGATCGCGCGATCCTCGTAGTGCACGTAGAGGTGGGCGGCCAGCTCGTCCATGGGGACGCCGGAATGGGTGCTGAGCAGCCAGGAGATCGACGTCACCGCGGCGTGGAACCGGTCGACCTCGACGTAGACCTCGACCCGGTTGCAGGTCGAGACGACCATGGCCTCGACGACGTGGACATCCCGGTGGACGTCCTGGAGCAGCTTCACCAGCGAGTCACCGGAGACGGAGACCCGTTCCAGCAGGGCCACCGGGGCCGTGCGGTGGCTCAGGCCGACGACGAGAACGCTCACCGACCCTCCACCGCCTTCCCCGAGAGGGCTCGGTCCGCCCCCGTCGTCTCCATGTTCGTGGTACGCGTCGTAGTGATCATGCTCATCGTGGTCGCCCGGGAAGGCCTGAAGAGTGTGTGCCGGTCAGTTCGTGTGCGGTGCTTCCTCACAAGTCCACCGCCTCGGGCCACTCCTCGGCCATCGCGGGCCCCCCACTCGTCCGATCCGTCTTACGTTGCTCGTGGAACGCAAGGATCTGTAGTTCAATCGATAGGTCGACTTTACGGATATCGACACCTTCTGGAACAGAAAGTACAACGGGGGCAAAGTTCAGGATGCTGGTGACCCCCGCGGCAACGACCCGGTCGGCCACCTGCTGGGCCGCCACGGCCGGTGTCGCAAGCACCACGATCGACACTCCCCGCCGTCGTATCACGGCTTCCAGCTCGTCGATGTGCTCCACATTCAATCCAGCGATGTGGTCGCCCACCACTTCGGGGTCCGCGTCGAGCAGCGCCGCGACCCTGAATCCTCGGGAGACGAACCCGCCGTAATTGGCGAGCGCACGACCGAGGTTACCCACTCCGACGATGGCAACGGCCCAGTCCTGGGTGAGGCCCAGCTCACGGGAGATCTGGTAGATCAGATATTCGACGTCGTAGCCGACCCCTCGGGTGCCGTACGACCCGAGGTGGGAGAGGTCCTTGCGAAGCTTGGCGGAGTTGACGCCGGCCGCGACGGCCAGGTCCTCCGAGCTCACGGTCGCCAGGCCACGCTCGGCCATGCCGTTCAGCGCTCGCAGATAGAGCGGCAGCCGGGCGACGGTCGCCTCGGGTATGCCGCGTTCGCGGGCTTGGGACAGACGGCGGATCACGTGCCGGAGCTCCAGGGGGACAGGCGACCGGCGCGGCCCGGACGCGACGGATGACGAGGTGAGGCCACTGTCATTCAGGTTAGTCCTTTTGTGAACCGGTGCACAAAGTGAGTGTTCACAATCTTGGCCACCCCCTCCGCCGGTTCGTGGTCCGACCCCCTCATCTGGGCCCTGACCTGCGCCTCCGGCAGGTCCCCCGAGGGCCGTCACCGGACCGCCCACCGCCCACCAGGCAGGCCGGCGGGCAGTCCGGCGTGGCGCCCTGACTCGGCTACCGTGGCGGTCATGTCACCCCGAGACCACCGCATCACCCTGCTCGGCAAGCCCGGTTGCCACCTGTGCGACGACGCGCGGGCAGTGATCGAACGGGTCGCCGCCGAACTCGGCGTCCCGTGGGAGGAACGCGACATCACGGCCTCAGCGGAGGATCAGGCACGGTACTGGGAGATGATCCCGGTCACCTTCGTCGACGGCGTGCAGCACGACTTCTGGCGCGTCGACGAGAACCGCCTCCGCGCCGCCCTCGGCGCCTGAGACGTCTCGCCTGATCCGGCGCGCGGACGACCACCGCCCGCGCGCCGTGGTCACGGCCTGAAGGCCGTCGGGAGCGGCATCACCTTCGCGGCGTTCATGGTGAGCTCGATGACGTTGGTGGCGAGCACCATCGGCTGGCGCTCGGTGACGAAGCGCTCCGTGTGCGGCTGGCGTTGATGGTCGCTGTAGGCGACCTCGTCACGGTAGATCTCGTAGACGATGCGCTGGAGCGGCGCCGACTTCACCGAGTGGCAGGCGTAGATGAGCGTGTCCGGCTCGGATCGGCGTACCGCCTCGACGGTCTCCTCGGCGAGCCGGTCGAACCTCTCGCCGGTGCCGTCGAGGAGGGTGAAGACGGTCAGCATGCCGAAGATGCTCGGTGAGGGACGGCCCGAGCCGCCCGGCAGGTCACCCGCCCCGCCCGGTCCACCCGGGTACATGGCGCCGCTTGCGGGGGCGGCGCCGAATGCCTGGTCATAGCCGGGAAAACCGCCTCGCCCCTGGTCCATGCCCAGGGAGGGCGCGCCGCCGAACGCCTGGTCGGCGGGCATCGGCTGGAGACTGCCCGGCCTGCCGAACTCACCGGTGGCGGGCCCGGCAGCCCCCCCTGGCCCCCCGGGCCGGCCGAACTCACCGGTGCCCGGGCCGGACTGCCTGCCGGGACCGGGAGCCCCGTGCCTGCCGAACTCGTGGGCCGGAATGTCGTACTCGCCGGTCGCCGGCCCCCCGGACGGCATGCCGAACTGACCGGTGACCGGCGGCTGTCCCCCGGGGGCGCCACCCCGTCTGCCGAGGTCGCCGCCGAACGGCTGGTCGGGGGAGGGCATGCCGTACTCACCCGCCATGAACATCCCGGTGGCGGGTCCGCCGAACCTGTCGTCGCCCGGCGGAGGCTGCTGCCCCATGCGCGCCGCGTAGTCGACCTCCTGGTCGCCCGCGCGGTACTCGGCGACGAGGTCGCCGAGCCCGGAGCGGCGGGGAGGCTCCTCGGCCAGGGTCCGGCCGCCAGGGGCCTCCTGGGACATCCTGCGTCCGGCGACCTGCACGTCGCGGGGTTGGTACTCGGGGGGCCGGAGTGTCGGGAGGCGCTTCTCCCAGTCGTCGTCCTCGGCCTCCTCGTCGTCGTCCTCGTAGGGCGCGAGCGGACGGAGCAAGGCGTACCAGACGGCGGCGGCGGTGACGAGGAGCAGCAGCGCGGTGAACATTCCGGGCACCGCGAAGCTGACGGCTCCCACCAGCGCGAGACCGGTGGGGCCGAGCACCAGGAGCGCGTGCATGTTGTCGGCGTCGTAGTCGTCGCCGCCGCGCCAGCGCACGACCGCGAGCAGCAGTCCGGCCAGCAGCACGATCGCGACGATCACGTGGACGACAAGCAGCAGGTATTTCGACGGCAGGTCCCAGTGGTGGCTACCCAGCGGGAGGACCTTGGCGAAGTCCTTGTCCTGCAGGACCGGGTCGACCGCCAGGATCACCGTCGCGATGACGGTGAGTGCGATCCCCAGGAGCCATGAGGCGAACCTGGCCGTGCCCTTACGGGCCAGCAGTTGGATGGCTCCAACAGCCAGCCACAGGGGCGCCAGCATGGATCCGGTCAGTTGATAAACACGAAATGTTCCTGCCCCGAACCCAGTTATGTAGCCGATGGCGATTACTCCGAGTGAGACGGAGAGAGACGCCGTCGTGATGCTCCAGGCGATCAGCCAGCCCTTGGGCTCACTGCGAAGACGGCTGATGAGAGCACCGGTGGCGATGACGGCGAGCAATGCACCGGCGAAGGCGATGACAGCGACGAGGACTTCCATGGTGTCTCCAATGCTGCCGGACATTACCCCCTAACCGGTAGCCGAACCCTCGGTCGGCTCCCGGAGTCGGCATGAAACAACCGACCCAACACCGTATCTGGTGATTACCCCCAGTCACGGCGCTTCGAAGTGGATTGTGGAATTACCGCTTGGTTTCCTAGAGTGATCAGGCACGCCGTACCCCCTTCCCCTCAGGGATACCGGATGCCTGAAACGTGGCCGCTCGCCGGGCACCTCCCCACGACCGTCGGGATGGCCCAGCCCGTCCGCAGTAACGACCTCACTCTGCGTGAGGACGCCTCCGAAGAACTCCGGAGGCTCGTTTTGCGTGCCAAAACCGGAGACACGGATGCTTTTGGCACGCTCTATGATCGCTACCTCACCCTGGTCTACCGCTATGTCTATTTCCGGGTCGGCTCACACCCGCTGGCCGAGGATCTCACGAGCGAGACCTTTCTCCGCGCGCTCCGCCGGATCACTGACTTCACGTGGCAAGGGCGTGATTTCGGGGCCTGGCTCGTGACCATCGCGAGGAACCTGATCACCGATCACTTCAAGTCCGGCAGGTACCGTCTTGAGGTCACAACGGCCGAGGTGATCGACACCCCGCTCGACGGCCCGCACATCCCGGAGAACGCCGTCGTCATCTCGATGATCAGCGACCGGGTGCTCAGCGCCGTCCGCGACCTGGGCCCCGAGCAGCAGGAGTGCGTGGTGCTGCGCTTCCTGCACGGTATGTCGCTGGCGGAGACCGCGCTCATCATGGGCAAGAAGAGCGGCGCGATCAAGGCGCTGCAGTTCCGCGCGATCCGCTCCCTGGCCCGCGCGCTCCCCTCGGATCTGGGCTGACGCCGCGTCCGCGCCCCTTACCCCGCCCCAAAGGACCCCACCCGGGGGAGCCTGCGGGAAGAATCCCGCGTCCGGCCGGGCGCAAGAGGATTGTTCACCATGCCGATGCCGGTGCGGCGCGTAACCTGACGTGCGGAGTCGTCGTTAGGCAAGTGACACCGATGGATCATGAGCTGGGGGCGGCAGGGAGCGTTCATGGGGAAGTGGCTGCCCGGAATCTCACGGAGATCGCAGGCTCACATCCAAAACCGCGTGTCGCGCCTCGGTAACCGCATGGCGGCCACCCCCCGTCCCGAGTTCCACGCCAGGCTCCGCGAGCAGCTCACCCAGCCCCCTCCCGGAGAGGACCTCGCGGAGCGGCCGCAGACCGGCCCGCGCCACTCCCGGCGCAGACCTCGTACGGGGCTGTTCACGCAGCTGCTGAGCGTCGTCCTGGTGGCCGCGATGGTCACCTCCGGTATATGGACCTCCCGGTCGATGCCCGGTGACACCTTCTACCCGCTCAAGCGCGCCGCCGAGAGGACGCTGTTCCACCTGAGCACCGACGAGGCCGAGCGGGCCGACCGCTCCTTCGGCTACGCGGAGACCCGCGCCCGCGAGGTCGAGGAACTCCTGGGCTCCGGCGAGCGCGAGGACATGATCGGGGAGACCCTCCAGGCGATGGAGGACACCACTCGCTCCGCGGTGACCTCCCTCAGGCAGGTCCGGCGCCGTGACGCCGCGAACGCCAGGGAGCTCAAGCTCTTCGTCCAGAAACAGCGCACCCAGATCAGTGGGATGATCCCCAAGATGGATGCCGAGGATCAGATCAAGGCCCACGTCTACCTCAACTACATCGACGGTCTGGCCCCACCCGATTAGCCTGTTCCGTCCAGGTCGTGCCATGCCGTATGACAGCGAGACGTCACATTTGGCTAACACGGCGGCTACCGATCTACCCCCCGTGTCCCGGTTAAGCTGAGGTGCTATGAGGCGGCTACTACGACGACGGGGCGAAACGGCGACGGTCGGGGAGCAGGCGGCCGGGGAGGTCGCGGCCGCGGCCGCCGTGGCGATGCCGATGGCCGAACCCGACCCGGTGGCCGCCGCCTTCTTCGACGTCGACAACACCATGATGCGCGGCGCGTCCATCTACCACTTCGCCCGGGGCCTCGCCTCCCGGGGCCTGTTCACCAGCAAGGACCTGTTCAGGTTCGCGCTCGGCCAGGCTGTCTTCCGGGTCCGCGGCGACGAGAACCCGGCCCACATCGCAGAGGCCAGGGAGACCGCGCTGGCGTTCGTGGCGGGCAGCAAGGTCGAGGAGATCATCCGGCTCGGTGAGGAGATCTACGACGAGGTGATGGCCGACCGCATCTGGGCGGGCACCCGCGCCATCGCGCAGGCACACCTCGACGCCGGCCAGCGAGTCTGGCTGGTCACCGCGACCCCGGTGGAGCTGGCCCGCGTGATCGCCCAGCGCCTCGGCCTGACCGGTGCCCTCGGCACCGTCGCTGAGACCGAGAACGGCGTCTACACCGGCCGCCTGGTCGGCGACCTGCTCCACGGCCCGGCCAAGGCGGAGGCCGTCAGGGCTCTGGCCCGCAGGGAGGGTCTCGATCTGACCCGCTGCTCCGCCTACAGCGACTCGGCGAACGACCTGCCGCTGCTCTCCCTGGTCGGCCACGCCACCGCGATCAACCCCGACGCCGAGTTGCGCGACTTCGCCAGGGAGAACGGCTGGGAGATAAAGGACTTCCGCACGGGCCGCAAGGCGACCTTGATCGGCCTGCCCATCGCGGCGGGCGCCGGGGCCCTCGCGGGGAGCATCGCCGCCGCCATCGCCCTGCGCCGGCACTACCGTTCCGGCGGCTGACCCACCCGCCGCTCCGGCGCCCGCAGGACGGCCTGGCGCGGCTCCGGTCAGCCTGCCGTACCGGCGGCCGTGATCCGGTCCAGCAACGCGGACAGTTCCCGGTTGACGGCCTCCGGGCGTTCCAGGCCGATCATGTGGCCGGCCTCGGGGAACACGACCAGCCTGGCGCCCGGCAGGGCCTCGGCGATGCGCCTGCTGTGCACCGGTGGAGTGAGACGGTCGCGGTCCCCGACCATGACAAGCGTCTCGACCCCGCCGAACGCGGCCAGCGCGGCCAGCTTGTCGTGGATGAGGAAGTCACGAAAGAAGCCGACCATGACCTCCGTCGGGGTGGCCGCGGCCATGTCGTTGACGAAGCGCACGTGCTCGCGCGGGGCGCGGGGCCCGAAGGCGACGTACCGGGTCATCGGCAGGTTGGTGCGAGATTTGAGGGCCACGCCGCGGTCGATGAGCGTGCCCCTGGCCAGCATGCGTTCGAACATGAGGGGCGTGACGCGCGGGGCGAGCCGCCCGATCGGCCCGGGGAGCCCGAACGTGCTGCCGTTCAGCTGCCCGGACGACGTGCTCAGCAGGGCCACTCCCGCCACCCTGGCGGCGAACGTCTCCGGATGCCGCCCGGCGAACGCCATGACCGTCATACCGCCCATGGAGTGGCCGGCGAGGACCACCGGCAACCCCTCGGGCACGGTGGCCTCGATCACCGCGGCGAGGTCGTCACCAAGCTGGTCGACGGTGCAGGCGTCGAGGGCACCCGCCGAGGAGGCGCCGTGCCCGCGCTGGTCGTAGAAGATCAGGGTGGCCCGGCCGGCGAGCGCCTCGCGCTGGAAGTGCCAGCAGTGCCTGTTCATCACCCAGCCGTGCGTGAAGATCACAGCCAGCTCGGGCGCCCCGGCCTCCTCGATGTCGACCGCGAGCCGCACGCCGTCACCGGTGGTGACGGTGGCCGACCGGCCGCGGTGCCCGCCGAGCACCGTGCCCGCGTACGCCCTGCGCCGCCGTACGGCGACTCCCAGTACCGCCCCCACGGCCAGCCCGGCGATGGCGGCCCCTGTCGCGGTACGGCCTGCGCCCATGACCACTCCCTTGATCCGGAAGATCGATGTTGAGCACACCATACCGACAGAAAGCACTCGTTGTTAGACGCTGTGACTAATAAAAACCGCCCCCGCTTGTCCGCCGGGCGCGCGCTCGCGCGACAGGTCTCCATCCGGATCGGCGGGAGGCCGGAGAACCTCAGAAGAGGGGCGGGAACGCGTGGCCGCGCTGGAGCCGGAGCTCGTCCAGCTGCTGCTGGATGGTCTCACGGACCTGGTCCGTGAGGTTGAGGACCAGCATCGGGTCGTCGGCGTCGGCCGGGTCGAACTCGTCGGTACGGATCGGCTCACCGAAGCTGATCATCCACTTGGACGGGAGCGGGACCAGCCCGAGGAGCCCGAACCAGGGGAACAGCGGCGTGACCGGCAGGTAGGGAAGGCCGAACACCCTGGCCAGGAGACGCAGGTCACCGATCTTGGGGTAGATCTCCTCGGCGCCCACGATGGCGCAGGGAACGATCGGCACGCCCGCGCGGATGGCGGAGGCGACGAAGCCGCCCCGCCCGAAGCGCTGCAACCGGTAGCGATCGGAGAACGGCTTGCCGACCCCCTTGAACCCCTCGGGAAAGACGCCGACGAGTTCGCCCTTGCGGAGCAGCCGGTCGGCGTCCTCGCGGCAGGCGAGGGTGTGGCCGGTCTTACGGGACAGATGCCCGAGCACCGGGAGCCGGTAGACCAGGTCGGCCCCCAGCAGACGGAGCGCGCGGCGCGCGGGATGTTCGTCGTGCAGGGCCACCTGCAGCATGAGCCCGTCAAGCGGGATGGTGCCCGAGTGGTTGGCCACGACCAGGGCGCCGGAGTCGCCGGGCACGTTGTGCAGGCCGACGGTCTCGGTGCGAAACCAGTGGCGGTACAGCGGGCGGATCAGCTCCAGCAGCACCCGGTCGGTGAGCTCGGGATCGAACCCGAACTCGTCGACCTCGTACTCTCCGGTCACCCGGCGCCGCAGGAAGGCGAGCAGTTCGGCCAGCCTCTGATCGTCGCCTCCGCCCGCCGGCGGCCCGGGGAAAGGCTCGTCCGGCGTCTCCTCGGAGACAGGCTCGCCAAAGGTGCGGGCGCGGGTGATGGGAATCACCTCGGCCTCCCGGCTCTCCCCTGCCGTCTCGGTCATTCCGTCACCGCCCGGGACAACATGCCCATCATGGCGGCGGGAAGGCCACCGGCCAGATCCCGCGCGCGGATGAAATCCTCGAAGGCGGTGGCGGTGGAGAACTTCGGCTTCCAGCCGAGAGCCGCGGACAGCAGGGTGGTGTCGACCACCCGGCCGTGACACATCAGGCGGAGTTGCTCGGGGGAGAAGTCGACCAGCCCCGCACCGCGGGCGAGGTCGCCCATGAGACCGAAGACGGGAGAGGGCATCGGAAGCGAAAGCAGGCCCACCCTGCGCGCGCACTGCGACAGGAGCAGCACGCCGTCCCCGGCCACGTTGAACGTGCCGGGGTGGTCCTCCATCGCCATCCGCCGCAGCACCTCGACCGCGTCGTCCTCGTGAACGAACTGCAGCCGCGGGTCGAACCCGAACACGGTCGGCAGGACGGGCTGGGCGAAGTAACGCGTCAGTGGGGAGTCGACGCCGGGACCCATGAAGTTGGCGAACCTGAGCGTCGACACGACCATGTCGCGGCGCCGCCTGGCAAAGCCCCGAACATAGCCCTCCACCTCGGAGGCGTCCTTGGCATAGCCGTGGCTCGGCGGCTCGGCCGGCTCGGCGTTCTCGGTGAAGACCGCGGGATCGTGCGGGGAGGAACCATAGACGGCGGTGGTGGAGCGCACGACGACACGGCGGACCGTCGCGGACCGCTGACAGGCACCGAGCAACTGCATGGTGCCGATGACGTTGTGCTCCTTCATGAGTGCCCGGCCACCGCTCCGGGGAGGAGCGCTCACCAGGCTCATGTGAACGACGGTGTCGATGTCGGCGGCCGCGATCACCTGCGCGATGTCGGGACTGCGCAGATCGACGCGGACGAACTCCGTCCGGCCGAGAGGTACGCCGCCATCACCTGACAGCGAGGGCGGCGGCACCGTATCCACTCCGATGACCCGGTCGATATCCGGGTCATCCGCGAGAACGCTCGCCACTCGGGCGCCGATGTGGCGCGAGACCCCGGTGACAAGCACGGTGTGGGTCATCGGCGCCTCGCAGATCCGCGCAGTTACTTCTTGTTACGCCGCTGGATGCGGGTCTTCTTCAGAAGCTTGCGGTGCTTCTTCTTCGCCATGCGCTTACGACGCTTCTTGATCACAGAGCCCACGGGACCCCCAGGTAGCTGGTAGCCGAGAATGTCAAACCGGCATGCGATAGCACACCGGCACAACAGACTACCGGCGATCCACGGTAGATCGCCCCTGGGGGGACCCCGGGCACATCAACTCACGACGTGGCGTACACGTCGCTACCTCGACGAGACAGAGACCTGTCACACACCGGTCGCACCGGAAATCATGCTCCGGCACGACCGGAAGGGACAGACTCACGAGCCGTCAGCGCGCCTCGCCCACCTCACGGCCGGATGTTCCCTCCACCGGCCGCTCGGCTCGGCGCGCCGAGCCCCCTGTCTCAACCTGCCTCGATGTAGGCATCCCTGAGATAATCGTGCACCGCCTGCTCAGGCACCCGGAAGGATCGACCGACCCGGATGGCCGGCAGCTCGCCCGAATGCACGAGTCGGTACACAGTCATCTTGGACACCCTCATGACAGTGGCCACTTCTGCCACCGTCAGGAACTTCACCTCGCTGAGAGGTCTTTCGCCTGCACCCATCGGACGCCTCTTCCGCACGTGTATCCGGGTTATCCCCACTGGTGCCATTGCTCACGCACGTGTACTGCCGTCAGCGTAAGTCGGGAGGCCGGGCACGCAAACCCCCTATTTTCTCAGCCCTCTGAGCCTCACGTCAGTGAAACCGACAAAATCGCTGGCCAGCAGCCGGACCGTGCCCCTGTTTTCGATCTTGGAACGGACCAACTGTCTCCTATTAGAGTCGCCCACAATCACCAAAAAGTTGGCAAACGGTCGGCGAGCTCCGTGGAATGCAGGCGCGAAATACCTGTATAGGGATGACCCAATTTGCGCATCCCCCGTCTCAGAGGGCTCGCGCGACCCTCTCGACCAGGTGGTGTGTCAGCGGTTCGTAATACCTCGGTAGCACGTTGTCATCGAGCGGGACGGTCACCGCGATCTTGCCCTCGGCCTCCCCGACGAAGAGCGCGGGGTCGTTGCTGTCGGCGAATCCGACGGTGAGGATGCCCGCCTCGCCCGCCGCTCCGGCCCAGCCGTGGTCGGCGATCACCAGATCGGGACGGTCCGCGTCGAGCTCGGCGATCATGGCCCGCATCGGGGCGGGGTCGTGGGTGTGCACGAAGGCGCCCTTGTCGTCGAGCATCGCGACGTCGTCCAGATAACGGATCTTGCGCCTGCGGCCGAACCCGCTGCCCCAGTACGACCACCCCTCGGCCGGGCTCATCAGGACCGCCCCGCGCGCCCTGAGCATCCGGGCCAGGGCCAGGTGAATGGTGAGCAGGCCGGTGGGGTGCCCGGTGGCGATCAGGATCTGCGGATTCTCCCTGCCGAGCACTCCCGCGATCGTGTCGCCCATCTTCTCGACCGCCTCGATCGTACGGTCGGGGTCGATGGTGTCCTGACCCTCCCGGTGCAGCGGATCGGCCACCACCCCGGCGGACTTGGCCATCAACTCCAGCACGTCCCGATAGGACCAGGCTCCGTCCACGGTCAGCCCGAACATGTAGTGCGGATCACGGTTGGCCAGCGACCGGTAGTGGTCCAGGTTGTTCTCCCGGCTGGTCGCCACATCACCGGCGATCCGAGTCCGGACCAGGTGCTCACGAAGCTCAGCACGGGTCATCGGTATACCAGTCCAATTCGCCCACGGACACTCGTGTCACGGGAGGGGGTCGAGGCCGTGGAAGGGGAAGATGGCTTTTCTTGTCGCCATGATGGCTCGGTCGATCGGGTCTGCTGGGTCATAACCGGCGGAGAAATCGCTGAATTCCGGATTCCTGCCATCGGTCAGCGTCAGGGGTGCCGACTGGTTGGTCCGTTCCTTGACGAACGTGCGCCACGCCTCGGGAGTGGCGGTCCTCGGGTCGAGCGGGTGGCCCGCCACCTCCGCGATCAGGTGGGTCCACGCCCGGGGCACGACCTGCACCAGCTCGTACCCTCCGCCGCCGGTCACGACCCATCGCCCGCCCGCGGTCTCGTGGGCCAGCTCGTGCAGCGCCGCGTACGCCACGCGCTGGCCGTCCAGGCTGAGCATCAGGTTGGCCAGCGGGTCGAGGGCGTGACTGTCGCAGCCGTGCTGGGTGACCAGGACCTCGGGGGCGAACTCCCGCAGCAGCGGCGGGACCACCGCGTGGAAGGCCCGCAGCCAGTCGCTGTCGCCGCATCCGGCGGGTAGGGCCACGTTGACCGCGGTGCCCTCCGCGCCGCTCTCATTGGGGAAGCCCGTACCGGGGAAGAGCGTGCGGGGGCTCTCGTGCAGGCTGATGGTGAGAACCCTGGGATCGTCGTAGAACATCGCCTGCACGCCGTCGCCGTGGTGCACGTCCACGTCCACGTAGGCGACCCTGGACGCGCCCTGGGCCAGCAGCCACGCGATCGCCACACCCGGGTCGTTGTAGACGCAGAACCCGCTCGCCAGGGCGGGCATCGCGTGGTGCAGGCCGCCCGCGACGTTGACCGCGTGCTCGACCTCGCCGGTCCACACCGCGCGGGCCGCGGCCAGGCTGGCCCCGGTGATCAGCGCGGACGCCTCGTGGACCCCGACGAAGGCGGGATTGTCCTCGGTGCCGAGCCCGCAGGCCAGGTCGCGTCGCCCGGTGGCGGAGACCCGTTTGACCGCCTCGATGTAGTCACGCTTGTGAACGAGCGCCAGCTCGTCGTCGGTGGCGGGCGCGCATCCGCTCATCTCCACCAGGTCCAGCACGCCCAGTTCCCTGGCCAGCGCCATGGTCAGCTCGACCCGCACGGGCGCGAGCGGGTGCCCCGGACCGAAATCGTAGGAGATGAGCGCATCGTCCCAGACAACCCGCACGGATCGGCTCATGCGCACTCCCTGTCTGGTCGCGACGCCGCGCGCCACGGCCCGATCTTCCTACTCCCGGCTCGACGTTACCGCACGTGTACGGAATGCGGTTTACGCACGCGTCTCGGAGGACAGAGCGGTTTTCATCTGAGCGAAATATCCTAATTTATTGCTATTAACAGTTCCGGGTGCCGGGACACGAGACCGCTGCCCGGAACACCGTCCGGAGCACCCTCCGGACGGTGTGGTCAGGTGAGGTGCACCCGGCGCAGTCCCCGGACAGCGGGGATCAGGAGAAGTGAGGCGCATCCGGCGACCGCCACGATCGAGGACATGGTCAGCAACTGCGGCGCACCCATCACCCCTGCCACCGGGCCGGCGAGCACCTGGCCGATCGGGACGAACAGGGTCGAGCCGGCGACCTCGTAGGCGGTGACCCGGTTGAGCGCCTCCGCGGGCACCTGGGTCTGGATGCTCGTGGCCCACATGACCGACCAGAACGCCCATCCCGCGCCGCCGATCACATGCGCGGCCATGAGGACGCCCTGCGGCGATGCCAGGGCGATGGAGAGCGGCTCCAGGGCGAAGCCGAACAGGCCGATCGCGCCGGCCATCAGCGGCCGTCCCGGGCGGACCCGCATGGCGATCAGACCGCCGACGACGGTGCCCGCGCCCGAGGCGGACATGACCAGGCCGTAGGCGGTCTCGCTGAGCCGCTCGGTGATCAGCACCGAGCCCAGCGGAATCATCGGGCCGAACAGGGTGACGCCGAAGACCGTCCAGACCAGGATCACCGACCACATCCAGGTCCTGGACCGGAACTCCTGCCAGCCACCGCGCAGGTCACGCCAGACCGACCGCGCCACGGCCTGGAAGGCGACCGCGGGCAGGCGCAGGAGGAGCAGGCAGACCGCGCTGACGGCGAACCCGGCGGCCTCGATCGCGAAGACGACGCCGACCCCCCAGAAGCCGACGATGGCACCGGCGACCCCCGGCCCGGCCAGCATCATGATCGACTCGGAGACGCGCAGGGTGGCGTTGGCCCTCTGCACGTCCCGCGCCACCCGCGGGACCGTGCTGGAGACCCCCGGCTGGTACATCGCGGCGGCGACACCGTTGACCGCGGAGATGACGAGGATCTGCCAGAGGTCCGGCCTGCCGGAGATGAACAGCGCCGCACTGATCCCCTGGGTCACCATCCGGACCGTGTCGGCGCCGATCATCATGCGGCGCGGCGTGAACCTGTCGGCGAACACCCCGCCGAACAGGATCAGCACCGCGAAGGGCGCCATCCAGGCGGCCAGTGCCAGCCCCACCCCGGTGGGACCGTAACCGAGCCCGCCCACCCCCACCGCCGTCGCGAACGGCACCATCGACGCGCCGAGCATGGAGATCGATCTGGCGGTGAAGAAGAGCAGGAAGCTCCGCGTCCAGACGGAGGGGCCGCCGAGTTCCCGCTGATCATCATCCAGTACGGCCTGCCCCACGATGGCCCCATTTCCCCCGAAGTTCCGCGGAAAATGATGCCGTTATATAGGAAAATTTCCTAATAGATTTCCTGGCGGGGGCGAGCTCAGCCCTCGGCGAGCTGGCGTCCCCTGTCCCTGGCGGCCTCGATGGCGGCCAGGAAGGCGGCTCGGACGCTGTGCCGCTCCAGTTCGGCGATGGCGGCGATGGTGGTGCCCCCCGGCGAGGTGACCGCCTCGCGCAGTATCACCGGGTGCTCGCCCGAGTCGCGGAGCATGATCGCCGCGCCGACGATCGACTGGGTGACCATGTCGAGGGCGGCGGCACGGGGCATGCCGAGCAGGATTCCGGCGTCGACCATGGCCTCGACGAGATAGAAGAAGTAGGCGGGACCGCTGCCCGACAGGGCCGTGGCCGCGTCCTGCTGCGCCTCGGGGATGCGCAGCACCTTACCGACCGGGCTGAACAGGTTCTCGGCGCGCTTGAGGTGCTCCTCGGAGGCGTGCGCTCCCGCCGAGATCACGCTCATCGCCTCGTCGACCAGCACCGGCGTGTTGGACATGACCCGGACCACCGGGATCTCCGCACCGAGCCGCGACTCGACGAACGAGGTCGTGATCCCCGCCGCCGCCGAGATGACCAGCCGGTCGGCCGGCAGGTGCGCCGCGATCTCGGCGAGCAGGAACCCCATGTCCTGCGGCTTGACCGCGAGGATGATCGTGTCGGCGCTCTTGGCTGCCTCGGCGTTGGAGACCACCCGGATGCCGTACTGCTTCGCGAGGGCCTCGCCCCGCTCGGCACGTCGTGCCGTCGCCATCACGTCGCCCGGCTTGAACCCGGCTCTGAGCAGCCCGGACAGCAGGGCCTCCCCCATCTTGCCGGTTCCAAGAATCGCGATCATGTGAGCACCTCGAAATCAGGGATCGAAACTCCTCGCAGCCTATCGGCCCCGTCTTCCCACGAAATCATCCAGCGCCGCTGGGTAGTGGCGATGTATGTGGACATACGCCATCGACATGAACCGCCATGCACCACGGGCCGACCGTACTACCCGTCGACAATGACCTCGTCACGGTCTCGGCGGTCATGGCCGAGGTACGGCAGCGCGGCATCGGGGTGCCCTGAACCTCCCAAGGCCCCGATCCGTCTTAGGGGTATGCGTATGATCGCGACTCCCATCCTGGCCGGAAGTCTCCTGCTGGCGCTGGGCTGCGGCACCGAACCCAGCGCCACCCCCTCGCAGCCGGTGAGCCGGAGCACCGCCCTTCCCGGCGGTCCCTCGGAGCCGGCGAGCCACACCGTGGCCCCCCGGGACGAACCCACCGGCGGCGGCCCCAGACCGACGAAGCCGGAGGGCCACACCGAGAATCCCCGCAAGGTCAGGTGGCTGAAGGCCACCCCGTCGAAGGACGGCCGGAGCCTGCGGATCATCTGGTGGTCCGGGGTGGAGCCGTGCAACGTGCTCGACCGGGTCACCGTACGGGAGACCTCCAAGCGGGTGACCGTCACCCTGTGGGAGGGCCCGAGCAGCAAGGCCCAGAACGTCGCCTGCATCGAGATCGCCATCCAGAAGGTGACGACGGTCAAGCTCAAGAAGCCACTCGGCTCCCGCAAGGTGGTCGACGGCGCCCGCTGACGCGGTGCCCTCCGGGGCTCACGTGTCCAGAACGGCCCCCGTCGGCGGTGACCGGACGGCCTCCGGTCACCGCCGGGAACGACCACGCGCGTTCCCTCGTCGGAGGGGATGAAGGATCCCGCCCGTTTCCCGGAAATCGGGAATGCTTCCACGCGGTCGAAGGTTGAGCCCAATAGACTCAAGTCGTTTGACAAACCTCGCTCGGGGTTCCACTATGAGTGGCATCGACTCAACTTTGACTACAAGGACGTACTCATGGCACGTGCGGTAGGTATCGACCTGGGGACGACCAACTCCGTCGTCTCGATTCTTGAGGGCGGTGAGCCCACCGTCATCGCCAACGCCCAGGGTTCGCGGACCACGCCGTCCGTGGTCGCCTTCGCGAAGAACGGCGAGGTCCTCGTCGGAGAGGTCGCCAAGCGGCAGGCCGTCACCAACGTCGACCGGACGATTCGCTCGGTCAAGCGCGAGATGGGCACCAACTGGACCGTCGAGATCGACGGCAAGAAGTTCTCCCCGCAGCAGATCAGCGCCTTCGTCCTGCAGAAGCTCAAGCAGGACGCCGAAGCCTACCTGGGCGAGAAGATCACCGACGCGGTGATCACCGTTCCCGCCTACTTCAACGACGCTCAGCGTCAGGCCACCCAGGAAGCCGGCACCATCGCCGGCCTCAACGTGCTGCGCATCATCAACGAGCCCACCGCCGCGGCGCTCGCCTACGGCCTGGACAAGGACAAGGACGAGACCATCCTCGTCTTCGACCTCGGCGGCGGCACCTTCGACGTGTCCCTGCTCGACGTCGGCCAGGAGGACGGCCACGGCTTCGTCGAGGTCAAGGCCACCAGCGGCGACAACCACCTCGGTGGTGACGACTGGGACCAGCGCGTCGTCGACGAGCTCGCCACCCGGTTCAAGAACGCCCACGGCGTCGACCTGACCAAGGACAAGATGGCCCTCCAGCGCCTGCGTGAGGCCGCGGAGAAGGCCAAGATCGAGCTCTCCAGCCAGTCGGAGACCTCCATCAACCTGCCCTACATCACCGCCTCGGCCGAGGGTCCCCTCCACCTGGAGGAGAAGCTCACCCGCGCCGAGTTCCAGCGGCTCACCGCCGACCTGCTCGAGCGGTGCAAGGGCCCGTTCAACCAGGTCGTCAAGGACGCCGGCATCAAGGTCTCCGACATCGCCCACGTGGTGCTCGTCGGCGGCTCGACCCGCATGCCCGCCGTCGCCGACCTCGTCAAGGAACTGACCGGCGGCAAGGAGCCCAACAAGGGCGTCAACCCGGACGAGGTCGTGGCCATCGGCGCCGCCCTCCAGGCCGGTGTGCTCAAGGGCGAGGTCAAGGACGTCCTGCTGCTCGACGTGACCCCGCTGAGCCTGGGCATCGAGACCAAGGGCGGGATCTTCACCAAGATCATCGAGCGTAACACCACGATCCCGACCAAGCGCTCCGAGGTCTTCACCACGGCCGAGGACAACCAGCCGTCGGTGCAGATCCAGGTCTACCAGGGCGAGCGCGAGATCGCGGCGTACAACAAGAAGCTGGCCACCTTCGAGCTGACCGGCATCGCCCCGGCGCCGCGCGGGATCCCGCAGATCGAGGTCACCTTCGACATCGACGCCAACGGCATCGTCAACGTCTCCGCCAAGGACCTCGGCACCGGCAAGGAGCAGACGATGACGATCACCGGCGGCTCCGCGCTGCCGAAGGACGACATCGAGCGCATGATGCGCGAGGCCGAGTCCTACGCCGACGAGGACAAGAAGCGCCGCGAAGAGGCCGAGACGCGCAACAACGCCGACTCGCTCGTCTACCAGACCGAGAAGTTCCTCGGCGAGAACGCCGAGAAGGTCCCGGAGGACATCAAGAACGAGGTCAACGAGGCCGTCGCCGAGCTCAAGAAGGCCCTGGAGGGCACCGACTCGTCCGAGATCCGCGCCTCCGCGGAGAAGCTCGCCACGGTCAGCCAGAAGATGGGCTCCGCCATCTACGCTCAGTCGCAGGCCTCCGAGGCCCCGACCGGCGCCCCCGGGGCGGACGCCACCGCCGGACAGAAGGCGGACGACGATGTGGTCGAGGCCGAGATCGTGGACGACGAGCCGAAGCGCGACAGCGGCACCAAGTGACGGCCGGAAAGTCGAGGGGAGCAGCAGCGTGAGCACGCGCGAGAACGGTTCCGAGGAGGAGCCGGTGATCCGCGACAACCGGAAGATAGACCCGGAGACGGGACAGGTCCGCGAGACGGCCCCGGCGGAGGCCACGGGTCAGGACGACAAGGAGCAGGCCGACAGGTCGTCCTCCTCGTCCTCCCTGGCATCGGACCTCGCCTCGATCGAGCTGGCCACCCAGCTCGCCGAGCGCACCGCGGACCTGCAGCGTCTTCAGGCCGAGTATTCCAACTATCGCAAGCGGGTCGAGCGGGACCGGGCCATGGTCAAGGAGCAGGCGGTGGCCGGCGCGCTGGCCGAACTGCTCCCTGTCCTCGACGACATCGGCCGAGCCCGCGACCACGGCGAGCTGACCGGCGGTTTCGCCAAGGTGAGCGAGTCGCTGGAGGCGGCCACGGGGAAACTGGGGCTGAGCGCCTTCGGCACCAAGGGCGAACCGTTCGACCCGACGGTGCACGAGGCCCTGATGCACAGTTACTCCCCCGACGTCACAGAGCCGACCTGCGTGGAGATCCTGCAGCCCGGTTACCGGATCGGCGAGCGAGTGCTCCGCCCCGCGCGAGTCGCGGTGGCCGAGCCCGAAGAGCCCGTCGCGGACGACAACTGACCCCCCAAGATCCAATCTCTGAGAAGGAACGTGGATGAGCACCAAGGACTACTTGGAGAAGGACTACTACGCCGTCCTTGGTGTGCCCAAGACCGCCACGGCCGATGAGATCAAGAAGGCGTACCGGAAGCTGGCCAGGAAGTATCACCCTGACGCCAACCCCGGAAGCTCGGCGACCTCCGAGAGCACCGCCAAGTTCAAGGAGGTCTCCGAGGCCTACGACATCCTGTCCGACACCAAGCGCCGCAAGGAGTACGACGAGGCGCGGACGCTGTTCGGATCGGGTCTGGGCGGCTACGCGGGGACCGGGGGGGCTCCGCGCACCGGCGCGGGTGGGTTCCCGTTCGACCTGGGAGACCTCTTCGGAGGCACCCACCAGCAGAGCGGCGCCGGGGAGCGCATCGGCGACATCTTCGGCGGCCTCTTCAACCGGGGTGGCGCGAGCCGCCCCGGCGGGACGTCGACCAGGGCACGGCGCGGCCAGGACATCGAGTCCGAGGTCTCGCTCTCCTTCTCCGAGGCGGTGGAGGGCACCACGGTCTCGCTCCGTCTGACCAGTTCCTCCGCGTGCACCGCGTGCGGGGGAACCGGCGCCAAGGCCGGCACCACCCCGCGGGTCTGCCCGACCTGCGAGGGCACCGGGGCGGCCAGCCGCAACCTCGGAAACTTCGCCTTCTCCGAGCCGTGCCGCGACTGCAAGGGCCGCGGCCTGCTGGTGGACGACCCGTGCCAGGTATGTGAGGGGAGCGGGCGGGGCAAGAGCACCCGCACGATCCAGGCCCGCATCCCGGCAGGGGTCGGCGACGGCCAGCGCATCAAGATCAAGGCGAAGGGCGCGCCCGGGGAGAACGGCGGCCCCGCCGGTGACCTCTACGTCCAGATCCACGTCAAGCCGCACTCCGTGTTCGGCAGGACGGGCGAGAACCTGACGGTCACCGTTCCGGTCACCTTCACCGAGGCGGCGCTGGGAGCCGAGATCAAGGTGCCGATTCTCAAGGGAATGCCGGTCACGCTGCGCATCCCCGAGGGCACCCCGAACGGCCGCACCTTCCGGGTGCGCGGCAGGGGTGTGGCACGTAAGGACGGCACCAAGGGCGATCTGCTCGCCACGATCGAGGTTCTGGTGCCACAGCACCTGGAGGACAAGGCGAGAGGGGCCCTTGAGGAGTTCCGCGACGCCACCTCGGGTGGTGACCCACGGGCGGACCTCATCGAACAGGCCAGAAGCGAGTAGCCATGGAAGCCAACTACTTCGATCTGTCGGATGACACACCCGTCTATGTGATCTCGGTGGCCGCCCAGCTGTCAGGTCTGCACCCGCAGACCCTTCGCCAGTACGACCGTCTCGGCCTGGTCAGCCCAGGCCGTACGGCGGGACGCGGACGCCTGTACTCCACCCGCGACATCATGATGCTCCGCGAGGTCCAGCGGCTCTCCCAGGAGGAGGGCATCAACCTCGCGGGCATCAAGCGAATCCTGGTCCTCGAGACGGAGGCCCTGCGCCTGCGTGACGAGAACCACCGTCTCCGCGCGGAGATGAACATGATCCGCGCCCTCATCCAGTACCAGCTACCTCCCGCCTGAAACTCCTACCCGTGAGGCCGCGCCGGTGACTGGACTGAGGAGAGCGGGGTCGTGAGGAACGAACGCCCCCGATCGACGAGGGAAGTCACCGGATCCCAGCGGCCGAACCGCGACGCGCCAGCGTCGCCGACAGCCCGTGAGGCCCCGCCGGTGACGGGGAGGTCACCGGACCCCAGCGGCCGAACCGCGACGCGCCAGCGTCGTCGGCAACCCGTGAGGCCCCGCCGGTGACTGGGCCTGAGCGGCCTCACCGCGACGCGCAGCGTCGCCGGCAGCCCGTGAGGCCGCGCCGGTGACTGGACTGAGGAGAGGGAGGTTGCGAGGAACGAGCGGCCTCCCTCGACGAGGGAAGTCACCGGACCCCAGCGGCCGAACCGCGACGCGCCAGCGTCGCCGACAGCGCCTCCTGAACCACACGAGGGAAGTCAATGGACTACAAGCTCACCCAGAAGAGTCAGGCGGCGGTCTCCTCCGCCATCCGGCGGGCAGCCGCGGAGGGTAACCCCGAGGTCGCCCCGGCCCATCTGTTCACCTCACTGCTCGCCCAGACCGGCGGCACCGCGGTGCCCCTGCTCGAAGCGGTGGGCGCCGACTGGAAGCAGTTGCGGATCGAGGCCGAGAAGCAGCTCGCGGCCCTGCCGAAGGCGCAGGGCGCCACGGTCAGCGCCCCGTCGAGCTCCCGGCAGCTTCTCACCGTGATGAACACGGCGGCCCAGCGGGCCCGCGGCCTTGAGGACGACTACGTCTCGACCGAGCACCTGCTGGTCGGTCTCGCCACGGACGGCGGCCCCATCGCCCAACTGCTCAAATCGCGCGGCGCGAGCCCGAACGCGCTGCTCGACGCCTTCGAGAAGGTACGCGGGCACGCCAGGGTGACCAGCGAGACGCCCGAGGACACCTACCAGGCGCTGGAGAAGTACGGGATCGACCTGACCGAGCGGGCCCGGGCGGGCAAGCTCGATCCGGTGATCGGCCGCGACTCGGAGATCCGGCGCGTCGTCCAGGTGCTCAGCCGCCGTACCAAGAACAACCCGGTGCTCATCGGCGAGCCCGGCGTCGGAAAGACCGCCGTGGTGGAGGGGCTGGCCCAGCGGATCGTCGCGGGTGACGTGCCCTCCAGCCTGCGTGACAAGCGCCTGATCGCGCTCGACCTGGGCGCGATGGTCGCCGGCGCCAAGTACCGCGGCGAGTTCGAGGAACGTCTCAAGGCGGTGCTCGGGGAGATCAAGGAGAGTGACGGCCAGGTCGTCACCTTCATCGACGAGCTGCACACCATGGTCGGCGCGGGCGCCGGCGAGGGCGCGATGGACGCGGGCAACATGCTCAAGCCCATGCTGGCCCGCGGCGAGCTGAGGATGATCGGCGCCACCACGCTGGACGAGTACCGCGAGCGCATCGAGAAGGACCCCGCGCTGGAGCGGCGGTTCCAGCAGGTCTACGTGGGCGAGCCCACCGTCGAGGACACGATCGCCATCCTGCGCGGCCTCAAGGGGCGCTACGAGGCACACCACCAGGTCCAGATCGCCGACGGCGCGCTCGTGGCCGCAGCCGCCCTCTCCGACCGCTACATCACCTCCCGCTTCCTGCCCGACAAGGCGATCGACCTTGTCGACGAGGCCGCCTCCCGGCTCCGCATGGAGATCGACTCCCGTCCCGTCGAGATCGACCAGCTCCAGCGGAACGTGGATCGGATGAAGATGGAGGAGCTGGCGCTCGCCAAGGAGACCGACGAGAGCAGCCTGCAGAGGCTGGAGCGGCTCCGCGGGGAACTCGCCGACCGCCAGGAGGAGCTCAACGCCCTGGTCGGCCGGTGGGAGCAGGAGAAGGCCGGCCTCAACCGGGTCGGCGACCTGAAGAAGCAGATCGACGAGGTGCGGAGCGCCGCCGAGCGCGCGCAGCGCGACGGCGACTTCGAGGCCGCCTCGCGGCTGATGTACGCCGAGGTGCCCAGCCTGGAGGCCAAGCTCGCCGAGGCCAGCAAGGCCGCCCAGCCCGAGAACCCGATGGTCAAGGAGGAGGTCGGCGCCGACGACATCGCCCAGGTCATCTCCTCGTGGACCGGCATCCCCGCAGGCCGGCTGCTCGAAGGCGAGACCAGCAAGCTGCTCCGCATGGAGGAGGAACTCGGCAGGCGGCTGATCGGCCAGCGGCAGGCGGTCGAAGCGGTCTCCGACGCCGTACGGCGAGCGCGGGCCGGCATCTCCGACCCGGACCGGCCGACCGGCAGTTTCCTGTTCCTCGGTCCGACGGGCGTCGGCAAGACGGAGCTGGCCAAGGCACTGGCGGACTTCCTGTTCGACGACGAGCGGGCGATGGTCCGCATCGACATGAGCGAGTACGGCGAGAAGCACAGCGTCTCGCGGCTGGTGGGCGCCCCACCCGGTTACGTGGGCTACGAGGAGGGCGGCCAGCTCACCGAGGCCGTGCGGCGCAGGCCGTACACCGTGGTGCTGCTGGACGAGGTCGAGAAGGCCCACCCCGAGGTCTTCGACATCCTGCTCCAGGTGCTCGACGACGGGCGGCTCACCGACGGACAGGGCCGGACCGTCGACTTCCGCAACGTGATCCTGATCCTCACCTCCAACATCGGCTCGCAGTTCCTCGTGGACCCGAGCATGGCGAAGGAGGATCAGCGGACCGCCGTGATGGCCGCGGTCAGGAGCTCGTTCAAGCCCGAGTTCCTCAACCGGCTCGACGACGTGATCCAGTTCGACGCGCTCGGCACCGAGGAGCTCTCCCAGATCGTGGACCTGCAGGTGACCCACCTGGCCAGGCGCCTGGCGGACCGGCGGCTCACGCTGACGGTGACCCCGGCGGCACGCGACTGGCTGGCGCTGACGGGCTACGACCCGCTGTACGGCGCGCGCCCGCTCCGCCGCCTCGTCCAGTCCGCGATCGGCGACAAGCTGGCCAAGGAGGTGCTCTCCGGCGAGGTCCAGGACGGCGACGAGGTGCTGGTCGACCTCGACGAGGCGAGCGACTCCCTGAACATCGGCCCGGTAAGGGCTTGACCATCACCGGGTGGGGCCCGGTAATGGCTCGACCACCATTGGGTTAAGCGCGCCCCTGGGCAAGACCCCCCTGTTACGTTCGGCAGTCATCGGATTACCGAACGCAACAGGGGGATGTGCATGTCGAACTCATCACGGAACATCAGGGGAATCCTCGCGGTGGCGCTGCTCACCGCCGGCGCCGGCTGGACCATGGTCTCTCCGGCCTCGGCGGAGGTCGCGCCCTGCCAGGAGCGCGAGACGGCAGGGGCACCGCAGGCGCCCGGGGCCATGGCGGCCGCCTGCGAGGAGGTCGGCGACGCCGGGACGCCGGCGATCGCAGACGGTTCCGGGGCATCGGTGACCGCAAACATCGGCGAGACGCCGGTCGCGACGGACGGCACCGGGGCGTCGGTGACCGCCGGCACCGGCGAGACGCCGGTGACCGCGGACCGGCTCGCACACGTCACCGACCTGCCGGATCTCTCCCAGGCCTCAGCGCTGGTCAGCTTCGCCGATGCCGGAGGCGTCGCCGCGGGCACCGGCTTCCACGCGTTGCCCTTCGGGCTGTCGAGCCTGCCCGGTCACGAGTGGACGAACTCCTGGGTGAGCATCGTGGCCGACGCGCCGGACCTGCCCGGCCTGCCGGGCGCGCCGGGTGCTCCCAGCGACGGCATCAGCTGGCTGCGGGCCCCGGTGCCCCCGGCGCCCGAGCGACCCGCCGAAGCGGCGGTCACGCCGGACGACGACACGGCGCCGCTGCCCCAGCCGGCCCAGGCGGACGCCGTCACCGAGGACCTGCCGTCGGCCGAAACGCCGGTGGTGGAGCCTCCGGCCGTCGCACGCCCGGAGGCCCCCGCGGCGCCGGAGACTCCCACGGTGCCGGACACCTCCGCGGGCGAGGCCGCCACCACGGAGGGCGGCGCGGAGCTTTCCGTCCTCCCCGCGCTGGAGAGGACGATCCCGGGCCTCAATGTGGGGTAACCACCGGATCGCGAACCACCACGGAGGAAGGGTCGTGCCCCAACGGGCACGGTCCTTTCCTGGTTTCGGGGCAGGCCGCCGTCAGCACGAAGCGTCGAGGAGGGCGTCGAGCTCGTCTTCGGGGAGCCCGAGGTCGACGCGGATCCGGTAGCGGGTTCTGAGCAGGGCGATGTGCTCACCGCCACCCTCCACCGCCCGGTGCGCCCCCTCGGTGGCCCACCGATGGGCCTCCCCGAGGTCTCCGTAGGCGACGAGCGTCTCAGCGACCGTGAGGGCGGTGGCCGCGGTGACCTCGCCGACCGCGTGAATCGCCGCGATCACCTCTCTCGCCTCGTCCGGCTGTTCGAGCTCGAAAAGAGTGTCGGCGATCCCGGCCCGGGGATCGACGCTCACCTCGCCACCGTCGTCCACCGCCCGCTGGAAGCAGTCAAGGGCCCGAGCGGGCTGTCCGGCCTGCCGCCACTCCTCGGCGGCGAGCACGAGGATCGCCGCCCGCGACATGTCGCCGGACGCGTACGCCTCGACCAGGGCTTCGAGTCGCCGAGCCAGGGCTTCGTGATCGTCGGCCAGAAGTGCCTGCTCAAGCAATCGATCAAGTTGCTCACGTGTCACATGCGCCACATCGCGAGAGTACCGAGCGACGCTCGACCGCGTACGGCCAACGGCAGGTATTGGCCATATGACCTTGAGTAAACGAACGACTACGGTGCGCGTGTTTCTCCAGTAAAACGGGCATATGAGCGATGACTCCTGCTAGGGGAGCACATCATTGGGAGGAGCTGCGATGGGCATGTCCAGGCAGACGGCCTTCACCCTGATGCTTCTCCTGGCCTTCTCCGTGATCGTTCCGGGGTCCGCCGGATATCTGTCGGTCAAGATGGAGGCGATCGGTCAGGCCCACCAGGAGCTGCTCACCCTGGAGAGCAGGCTCCGTCATGAGAAGCTCGCCGCCCGGATCAAGAGGATGGAGCGGGTCCATCGGGCGCGACGTCTCCAACCGGTCACCCCCTCCGAGCCCATCCGGAGCTCCCGCGTCGAGTCGGGGGCGCTGCCGCCCGGACCCGGCACGGTCGTAGCGGTGCCGATCGAGCCGGGCGCGGAGTGGCCGCGCGAGAGACCGCCGCGCGCGCAACGGCAGGATGTGCAGCGGCAGAGCACCCAGAGACCGGGAACGGCCTGGCAGAACCCGCAGGGGCCGGAAGCGCAGAGACTGCTGGAAGCGCAGAGACCGACGGCGCAGAGGCGCGTCGAGACCGGGACGGCCGGGGCAGCCGAGGCGGCCGGCGGGACCTTCGCGCAGGAGCGGTGGTCCCAGCTCGAACGCCGGGGCCAGGTCCGGCAGTATCGGGAACGGCCCACCGACGCGGGGCCCGTGTTCGCCACGCCGGACTCGACCGGCGGCGGGAACCCGCCTGAGGGCACCGGCGAGTCTCTCGAAGAGAACCTTCTCCCCCAGCTCTCTCAGACCGAGACCCGGGCGAACTGACGGTTCAGATAGCCACGGATCAGACGCTTGGCCTCGGCCACGAGCTGCGGGTCGCCGTTCGGATCACGGCGGAACGCCAGCTTGAGCACCGCGTCTCCGGCCTCCACCGCGACCAGGATGGCCAGGTCGAACTCCTCGCTGTCGGCCAGGCCGTACTCCTGCAGGAGGAGGCCACGCAGCCGTCCGGCGATCACCGTGTTGTTCTCAGAACCGGCGTCGAGCAGGTTGAGGTCGACCACGTCGCCGAAGTGCAGGGACCGGAAACCCGGCACGGTCCTGTGCATCTCCACGTACTCATCGATGATCGCGTCGACCGCGTCCCACCAGCCCGCGTAGTCCTCCGACAGGAAGCGTCTCCCGATCCGGGAGACGAACCCCTCGATGTGACGCCGGGTCACCGCCTGGGCGATGGCCCGTTTGTCGGGAAAGAACTGGTAGACCGAGCCGATCGCGACCCCCGCGCGCTCGGCGATCCGTGTGGTGGAAAGCGCGTCGTAGCCGATCTCGTCCAGCAGGTCGGCGCACGCGTCGAGCATTCGCTCCACGCGCCGTGCGCTCCGTCGCTGGGTGGGCTGACGCCGCAGTGGGACTTCGCAGGGCTCCTCGGCGGGCACGATGGACACCCCACCATCTTGCCCGCCTGACGCCGTCGGGTCAGTGCTTATTCGTCATTCGCGAGATTTCGCCGCCGCCGGCCAGCCGTGCCAGCCGGCGCACGGCCGCCGGGGAGATCCGCGAGAGCGCGTGACCGATTTTGCCCTCCGCGTTCACGGCGACGACGGGCAGGTCGCGGTGGACCGCGCGCAGGATGTGCGCGGCCACCCGCTCGGGCGGGTACCCGCGCGCGGCCAGCGCCCTCCCCGCGGGCCTGTCGGCGCCCTCGGCGAGCTCGCCGACGTACCTGGCGTTCCGCGCGATCGCGGTGGAGACGAACCCGGGACAGATCGCGGTGACCCCGATCCCCTGCCCGGCGAGCTCCGCACGCAGGCAGTCGCTGAGCATCTTCACCGCCGCCTTCGACGTCGAGTACGCGGGCAGCAGCCGGCTGGGCAGGAAGGCGGCGAGCGAGGCCACGTTCACGATGTGACCGCCCTGGCCGCGCTCGGCCATCTGGGCGGCGAACAGGCGGCAGCCGTGGATGACGCCCCACAGGTTCACGTCCAGGGTCCGCCGCCAGTCGTCGACCGAGTGGTCGAGGAACGGGCCGGCCACCGCGATCCCCGCGTTGTTGACCACGATGTCGGGCACGCCGTACCGGTCTTTGACCACCCGCGCGAACTCCTCCATCCCGGTGGCGTCCGCGACGTCCACTTTCCGGGCGTGCGCCGTGCCCCCACCCGCGGCGATGCCCTCCACGGTGCGGCGGGCCGCGCCGAGATCGATGTCCGCGCAGATCACCTCGGCGCCGTGCGCGGCGAAGGCGCGGGCCGTGGCCCGTCCGATCCCGCTGCCCGCACCGGTGACCACCACCAGCCGGTCGTCGTAGGGCCCGCGCCTGCCGGGCCGGTCCCTGCGCAGTTCCCTGGAGGGCGGCGTCCCCTCGACGTGCTCGGCGAACTCGGCGATCATGCGGGCGAGCACCCAAAAATGGCTGCGCTGCGCCCAGTGGCCCGCGGGGATGCGACGGTGCCACAGCCTTGGCACCCACAGGCGCGTCGAGGCGAGCAGCGCGGAGGAGACGAACAGGTCCTTCGTGGTCTCGACAAGCTGGACGGGTAGCCGGGGGACGGGCTCGGCGGGCGTCCCCCGGCGGGTCAGCATGTTGGCCCGGTAGAGACCGAGGCCGTTCAGTCCGTCCCTGACGAGCGTGTCCGCGGGGTGCCCCGGGCGCCCGGCCGCCCGTATGGACCGTCTCATCACACGCGGCAGCACGGCGCGCAGGACGAGTTCGGGGATGACGGGGATCTGGAAGGCGCCGATGTACCAGGAGCGCAGGAGCTGCCCGGCGACCTCGCGCGGACGGCCGTACCGTACGAAGTGGGCGGCCTGGTCCAGGTGCGGGCCGCCGACGGAGGTGAAGGAGAGGATCCGCTCCTCGATTCCCGGCCTGCCGATCAGCTTCCAGCCCTGGACGGAGCCCCAGTCGTGCCCGACGAGGTGCACTCCCGGCTTGCCCACCGCGTCCAGGACCGCGGTCATGTCGGCGGCCAGGTGGTCGTAGTCGTAGTCCTCGGTGGCACGCGGGGCGCCGGAGAGTCCGGCACCGCGGACGTCGTAGCGGACCACGTGGAAGCGGTCCTCCAGCAGCGAGGCGACCTCGTCCCAGACCCGGTGGGTGTCCGGATAGCCATGGACCAGCAGGACCGTGGGAGCGGCGGGATCACCCTGCTCGAACAGTGCCAGCCGCACGTCGCCGGACTCGACCCACCGCACCACGACCTCCTGTTGGATGGATTGTCCAAGACAGTAGTCGAACAGAACGGGATCCTGACAGACCGCTTCCCGCGGCCGGCCGCGCACGACCTGGGGTGATCATCGAAGGCGACGCGGCGTGCGGGGAGAGCGGGACCGGCCCGGTCAGCCGGACTGACCGGGTCTGGCGGCCAGTCCGGTGCAGTCGCGCAGCGCCTTCCAGTTCGCGATGGCCTGCTGCCGCCCGAGCCCGGTGATCGGGATCGGCACCCCGCCCTGGATGCTGGCCGGGGTCCACTGGTCCTTGAGCACCCTGCGGCCGTTGATCGTCAGAGTGAGCACGCCGGTCCTGCCGGTCTCCGGGCCCCAGTTGTAGAAGACGAAGTTACCCATGCCGTAGTTGACGTAGCTGTTCTTCAGGTAGCCGCCGCCGAGCAGGATGTGCGCGTGGCCGCCCACGATGACATCCGCCCCGGCCGCGACCAGCTTGGGCGCCAGGCCGCGCTGCGCCTCGTTGGGGCACTTCTGCAGTTCGGTGCCCCAGTGCAGGTGGACGATCACGGTGTCGGAGTTCTTGCGGGCCCTGCGCACCTCCTGGATCAACCGCGCCTCGTTCTTGGCCGAGGCGAGGCCGGCCTTGTCACCGGAGGCGGTCCACGCCCCGACGAACTCCGCGTCCAGCACCTGGGTGGCGCCGATGATGGCGACGCGGTTGCCGTTCACGGTGGTCCGCCACGGCCGGTAGGCCTCGGCCTCGTTCCTGCCCACGCCCACAACGGGGAATTTGGCGCGTTTTATGGCGGCGAGGGAGTCGGTCAACCCGCTCTGCATGTAGTCCATGCCGTGGTTGTTCGCCAGGGACGCCACGTCCACCCCTGACGCCTTCAGCGCGGTCAGCGCGGCCGCCGGAGCGCGGAAGGTGTACTGCTTGCCCGGTGCGGGGGTGCCACCGGTGGTGATCGCGGTCTCCAGGTTGACCATCGCCAGGTCGGAGCGGCTGAGCACCTTGGCGATCGGGCCGAGCGCGGTCTTCGGATCGGCGTTCAGACGGGTTCGCAGCAAGCCCTCGAAGTGCACGTCGCCACCAAAGGAGATGGTGTACGGCTTGCGCTCGGGGGTAGGCGTGGGCTCCGCCTGGGGGGTCGGCTTCTCCTCGACGTCGGCGAGTGCGCCGGGGGTGACCGACTCGGCCGTGGAACAGGCCGCGAGGAGCACGGCTGAGGCGGTGATCGTGGCGGCCAGGGCAAGACGTCGGGCGGTGCTGTACGTGTCCATCGGTATCCGAGGATGCCATCTCACCCGCGATGTGTGGCACAACTCGCCCTACGAGATTCGATTCCTCAAAAGTTAAGTAAATCGCTTATTCGAATAATTCAACTTTAGACCGTACCGTGTCGTTCATGGAGGACCAGGGCCGGTGAGCTCGGCAGCCCCGACACCCAGCGTGACCCGCACGGCTTCGCGCTGAAGTTCTACACCGAAGAGGGCAACGACGACATCGTCGGCAACAACCCGCCGATCTTCTTCCACCGACCGCGCCCACCTGGTGAGCAACGTCGTCGGCCACGCCTCCGCCCCGGAGGTCACCGCCGAGATGAAGAAGCGCGTCGTGGAGTACTGGACGAACATCCACAAGGGCCTCGGCCAGGGCCTGGGCGCGTCACCGCCGAATAGTCACACCCTCTCCTCGTACGGCTCGCACCTTCGACAGGTGCGGGCCATACGGCTTCTCCCCCGGTTTCCCGGAGAGACCGCCCCCGGGGACGCGAAAGGGGCCTGACCTCCGTTGGGCAAGCCCCCGTCCGAGGTGCGGAACCGTTCAGAAGTCGAACTCCCCACCCTTCACCCCACCGACGAACGCGGCCCATCCGGCATGGCCGAAAACGAGCACCGGTCCTTCCCGGTCCTTGCTGTCGCGCACACCGACTTCACGTCCGGAGAGCCGTGCCACCTCCACACAGTTACCATTGAGGGAACTGTGGCTGCTCTTCTTCCAGATCAACGCATCACCTGATTCCATGCCCGTCCTCTCACCCAACAGCACCAATGTCAGAATTTCATCGGGAAGACGAGGAAATGCAAGACTCTTACATGGAATAGTCCGCTAACCAGCGGGTTTATCGCGCCAGGCCTCACACCGGGAAACCGGCGACGGTGGAGCCCACGGTTCCCCCCACCATCTGCACCCACATGGGCATCCCCGTCAGCGCCGCCCGCCTGAGGCGCCTCGGGCCGCGGGGCGGGTATTCCACCAAGATCGTTGATCGCCCGGCACACCGCCTCCATCCAGCGGTCGGCGGCGGGCCCGTGAACCTCGAACCGGATGTACGGCTTCGCGGCCCGGCAGTCCTCGACCCGCACGAGGTGGTGAGAGGTGCCCGGGGAAACGGCCCGCGGCCATCGGCCGGCGGGCCGTTCTCATCTCTCAGAGATGTAATCCATCTTTCTTGATCGCGCCGACGAAGATTCCCCACTCCTCACGGGTGAAGACCAGGACCGGCCCTGACCGCTCCTTGCTGTCCCGGACCCCCATGTGGCCCCCGTCCAGCGCCGCCACCTCGACACAGTTCCCGTTCACGGAACTGAGCGAGCTTTTCTTCCACTCAGCGGCGCTGATATGTTTCTTGTTCATTTGTCTTCCAATATGTGCATAGCGGCCTGCCGCTATCTTTCCCAGTACTCCGTTGTGTTTCTTATCAGTTCCTGCGACGCCGCCTCGCCCAGAGCCCGCTCCGCCAGATGGCCGAAGGCCCGTTCGTACCCGTAGACCATTTCCGCGTCCTCTATGAACCGTCCACCGAACAAGGACTCCAGATAGACGACATCGGGGAAGTCGGAGAACGTCAGGTGCACGAAGGTGCCCGTGGACACCGGCGGCGGAACGTCCTGGGGCAGGATCCGTATCTCCACGTGCGGTAACCGGGAGATCTCGATCAGATGCAGAAGTTGGTCCCGCATGACCTGGGCGTCGCCGTACTGGTTCTTCAGCACGGACTCGTGGAAGACGCTTATGTGCGTCAGCGGTCGCGGCGCGTGCAGCAGGGTGTGCTGGCGCATCATCCGGATCTCCGCGCGATCCTGAAACCAGCTCGACGGTAGCTGGCTGGCGTGTTGACCCGCCGCGAGGACCTCCCGGGCGTATTCCTTCGTCTGGAGAAGGCCGGGCACGACCTGGGGTTCCCAGTTTCGCGTCATGGTGGCCTCCGCCTCCATCCCGATGAGCGTGATGTAGTCATCGGGGACGGAACTCCGATACCTCTCCCACCACCCCTTCCGGGCGGCGTCGTGTCGCAGCGCGACCAGAGCCTCCCGGAGGTGCTCGTCGACCCCGTAGAGCCCGCAGAGCGCCTCGACGTCCTCCTCCTTGGCCAGTGTCTTGGCGGTCTCGATGCGGCTGACCTTGGCGGTCGACCACCCGAGACGGTCGGACACCTCGTCGCCGGTCATGTTCAGGCCTTCGCGGAGCCGGCGAAGCTCCATGCCCAGCCGACGCCGGCGGAGCGCTGGACTACCACGTTCCGGCATCACGACCTCCTCGCCATGACGGGCGGGGGGACGTCATGGCCTCGACAGGAACCAGACGAATGGTAGTGCAAATTACACTGTCGTTTGCAGTGTATTCGGAGAAGTTTATTGCTTTTTTCCTTACGGCAAGTCTTGCAGGGAAATCTCTACTGAGCGACTATCAGAACAGGAAGGTTCTCGGAAGATCGGGGAATCCACCGGTGATCATCCGGGGGATGTCTTCGAGGACCTCCGCGAATCGCGCGCGGGGCGAAACGTGCGCGCACCTGATCGGCAACGGCGCCGTCTCCAGCACGACGGAGTTGAACCGGGGAGGCCAGCAGGGGGAGCGGAGGAAATCGGCCGGCGACGGCCCAGAGTCGCACGCACCAGGGGGCGCCCGATCGGGCGCAAAAAAGCACCGGGTCGGCGGCCACCGACCCGGTTGGCACAAGAACTCCACGTTGAAACCACGAAGGGAGTCTCCTATGTCCTTCCACCGTACCAAGGGACTCTGCGGAATCAAGACCCTCATCCTCGATCTGATCTACATCGTCGACCGAGAACTCTGCATGGACCAGGACGAGTGGGCCCACCGGCTCGGCTGGACCGTGACCAGGACCGGTTTCGTGAGCAGGCACTACCGCGAGCCCCGGTTCGACCTCCTCAAGGCCGAGCGGACCGCCGCCCCCGCCCTCGCCCTGGCGCCCGTACCCGGCAAGAGGGCGGGCGGCGATGTCGCGGCGTAACCTCCGCAACAACCGCTACGGTCGCCCCGACGGCCGGCCACCCGGCAGGACGGGCCTCCTCGTCCGGCTGTGGCGCTGGCGGACGGAGATCGTCCTGCTCGCCGCCGTCTCGACCGTCCTGGCCGCGGCGGCCCTCTCCTTCAAACAGGGCCACTGGTGGCCCTCCGCCCTTCTGGCCTGCACCTCCGGCGTCCCCGCCGCCTCCCGCTCCGGGCGCAGGTGGGTGCGGGCGCACGCGTGGTGTCTGATCTCCCGGCACCGCCTCCAGAGGACGTGCGTGGAGACCGGGATACACACCCGCTCGGGACGGCTTCCGCTGGTGCTGTGGATCACTCCTTCCGCCGCCGGGGAGAAGGCACTGATCCTCGCCAGGGCCGGGATCTGTGCCGAGGACTTCGAGGCGTTCTCGGCCGAGATCGCATCGGCGTGCTACGCCCGCGACACCGTGGTCCTTCGGCACCGCAGGTGGGCGCACCTGCTGGCCGTCGAGATCGTCCGCAGGGACGAGTTCACCGGCCCCCCGGCGGGAATCGACCGGTGGTACGGGTGGACGGACTGGGTCGGCCCACGGGCCCACCGGACCGTGCGGGAGGAGTCCGGCATCCGCTCCGCCGCCGCCCTGCCCCCCGGGCCGCACGAGCCCGCCGACCAACGGCAACGGGCCGCGTGAACCTCCGCTCCACGGGAAGCATGCCGCGCGAACCTCCCATCCGGCCGCGGGACGCAGCGGGCTGTCTGGGTTCCACTGGCCGTCCCGTCCTCCTGGCGGCACGGAAGCCCCCGAGTTCGCCCTCGGGGGCTTCCCCTCGCCCCGGCCTACGGCCATGATGAGTTCACTTGCCGGACTCAGGAGTGCCGATGAGAACAGCGCACCGGACCTGCCCCCTCTGCGAGGCCGTCTGCGGCCTCCGGCTCACCCTCGACGACACCGGGCACGTCACCTCGGTCAAGGGCGACCCGGACGACCCGTTTTCCAAGGGGTTCATCTGCCCCAAGGGGGCAAGCCTGGGCCGCCTCGACGAGGACCCGGACCGGCTGGGCGTCCCGATGATCCGGACGGGCGAGGTGTGGCGCGAGGCGTCCTGGGACGAGGCGTTCCGCACGGTCGAGGAGGGCCTGAAGGGCGTGATCGACGCACACGGCCGCCGGTCTCTGGCCGTCTACGTCGGCAACCCGAACGCCCACTCCATGGCGGGCGCCCTGTACGGCACCCCCCTGATCCGCGCTCTCGGCACCCGCAACGTCTTCTCCGCGAGCACCGCGGACCAGATGCCCAAGCACGTCTCCTGCGGCCTGATGCTCGGCGACCCGCTGGCCATCGCGGTGCCCGACCTGGATCGCACCGACTACCTGCTGATGCTCGGCGCCAACCCGCTGGAGTCCAACGGCTCGCTCTGCACCGCCCCTGACTTTCCCGGCCGCCTCAAGGCGCTGCGCGGACGCGGAGGCAGGCTCGTGATCGTCGACCCGCGCCGCACCCGCACCGCCGCTCTCGCCGACGAGCACCTGTTCGTGAGGCCGGGCACCGACGCCTACCTGCTGTTCGGCATAGTGCACACCCTCTTCGCCGAGGATCTGACCTCGGTGGGCGTCGAGGTCAACGGGCTGGACGAGGTCAGACGGCTGGCGGAGGACTTCGCCCCGGAGACCGTGGCCCCGATCTGCGGGGTGCCCGCCGCGGAGATCGTACGGCTGGCGCGCGAGCTGGCCGCGGCCCCGACCGCCGCCGTCTACGCCCGTATCGGCACCTGCACCGTCGAGTTCGGCACCGTCACGCAGTGGCTGGTCGACGTCGTCAACATCCTGACCGGCAACTTCGACCGCCCCGGCGGGGTCATGTTCGCGAAAACCGCGGTGGAGAACGGCCGCAGGAGCAGGCCGTACACCACGGGACGCTGGCACAGCCGCGTCCGCGGGCTGCCGGAGGCGAACGGTGAGCTCCCGGTGGCCACCCTCGCGGACGAGATCGAGACACCGGGCGAGGGGCAGGTCAGAGGGCTGGTCATGGTGGCCGGCAACCCGGTGCTGTCGGCGCCGGGCGGTCCCCGGCTGGACGCGGCCTTCCGTGACCTGGAGTTCATGGTCTGTGTGGACCCGTACCTGAACGAGACCACCAGGCACGCGAACGTCATCCTGCCGCCGCCCCGGGTGATGCAGTCGCCGCACTACGACCTGTCGCTGCTGTTCGTCGCGGTCCGCAACTACGCGAGGTTCTCCCCGCCGGTCCTGCCGCTGGAGCCGGGACGTCCCTCCGAGGCCGAGATCATGGCGCGGCTGACGATGATCGCCTCTGGGCAGGGGGCGGACGCCGACCCGGCCCTGCTCGACGAGCTGATCCTCGACCAGATGCTCCGCAAGGCGGCCGAGACGCCCGGCTCACCGATGGAGGGCGGGGACCCGGCCGAGCTGCGTGCCTCGCTGGACGGCGGCAGCGGAGCCGAGATGCGACTGGACGCCATGCTCAGGCTCGGCCCCTACGGGCTCTCCCTGGCCACGCTCCTGGCGAACCCGCACGGCATCGACCTGGGCGCTCTGGAACCTCGGCTGACGGAGATCGTCCGCACCGCCTCGGGGCGGGTGGAGCTGGCCCCGCCGCGGCTGGTCGAGGACGTCGCGCGGCTGCGCGGGCGGCTGACCGTGCCACCCGCGGAGATCGTGCTGATCGGCCGGCGCCACCTGCGCTCCAACAACAGCTGGCTGCACAACGTGGGCCCGCTGGTCGGCGGGACCAACCGGTGCACCCTGCAGATCAACCCGGACGACGTGAGCAGGCTCGGGCTGGGCGAGCACGCGGTGGTGCGCTCGGCGGCCGGCGAGCTGGTCGTACCGCTGGAGCCGACCGACACGATCATGCCGGGAGTGGTCAGCCTGCCCCACGGATGGGGACACGCGGGCACCTCGCAACTGGTGGCCGCCAAGCACGCGGGGGTCAACGCGAACGCGCTGACAGACGATTCCATCGTGGACGTACCCTCGGGAAACGCCGTGTTCAACGGGGTCCCCGTCACACTCGGCCGGGCATGATCCCATGATCGCTCGGAAAAGGGGCATCGACGCGCATTAGGCTTGCGCGCGTGACCACCCCTTTAGCACAGGACCGTCTACACGCTCAGCTCACCTTCGCCATGGAGATCGACAAGCTCAGACGCATCGTCCGCCGCAACACCCTCATGGACGGGTCGCGGCGGGAGAACGACGCCGAGCATTCCTGGTACGTGGGCATGCTGGCGATGGTCTTGGCCGAACACGCACCACCGGGCACCGACCTCGACAGGGTCGTCGCGATGCTGCTCGTCCACGACATCGTCGAGATCGACGCGGGAGACACCTTCATCTACGACGCCTCCGCCGTCGAGGCCCAGTTGGGCATCGAGCGCAAGGCCGCCGACCGGATCTTCGGGCTGCTCCCAGATGACCAGGCCGCGCGGTTGCGCGACCTCTGGGACGAGTTCGAGGAGCGCAGGACTCCCGAGGCCAAGTTCGCCAAGGCCCTCGACCGGATCGCGCCCATCATGGCCAACCACCACAACGAGGGCGGCACCTGGTCGCTCTACAAGGTGACGGCGGAACAGGTGCTGGAGAAGGTGAAAATCATCGAGGAGGGGTCGGCGACGCTGGGCGCCTACGCCACCGAGATCATCGCTCTCTCCGTCAGCCGAGGGCATTTGGCGCGTGCATAACACCGTTCCCGGGTAGGTCCCTATGGGTCGAGAAGGGGGCGATAGTGAAGGAAACCGTCAAAACAGGGCGCCGAACTTTTAAGCGCCTGGTGCCCGGGGTCGAGTTCACCGAGCGGATCGAGCGGTCCCCCAGGGCCGATCGGCCGATCCGCATACTCGCCAAGGCGGTGCGCCGACGGATCGGCCCCGGCCTGCTCCGTGACCTGCTGCACGGGGTACCGCTCGGCAAACCACTCCATCCACCGCTCGCCAACCTCAGCCTGGGCCTCTGGGCGGCGACCGCGGTGCTCGACGTGACCCGCTCGGATCCACGCGCGTCGCAACTGCTGGTCGCGAGTGGACTCGCCACCGCCACCCCGGCGGTGGCCGCGGGCATCGTCGACTGGTCCGCGCTCCACCGCGAGCAGCAGCGGGTGGGGTTCGTGCACGCGATCGCCAACCTGACCTCCCTGGGGCTCTACGCCGGATCGCTGGCGTTCCGGTTGACCGGGCGCGACCGGACCGGGCGGCTGCTGTCGTTCGTCGGGCTGGGTGCCGCGAGCGTGGGCGGCTACCTCGGCGGCTACCTCGCCTACCGGCAGGCGGCCGGGTCCAACCACGCCGAGTCCGTCACCCACCTGGTCCCGCTGGGCTGGCACGACCTGTGCGAGATCGGCGATCTGCCGGACGGACGTCCGGTGACGCGACGGCTCGGCTACATCGACCTGTTCGTACTCCGTGTCGGGGGCACCGTCACGGTCCTCGCCGACCAGTGCGCCCACCTGGCCGGGCCACTCCACCAGGGGCGTCTGATCTCGGAGGAGGGCACCGCCTGCGTGGTCTGCCCATGGCACGGAAGCACCTTCAGACTCTCCGACGGTGCCGTCGTACACGGCCCGGCCACGGCCCCCCAGCCGTCCTTCGAGACCCGGGTCCGCCGTGACGGCGTGCTCCAGGTCCGTCCCGCCCAGGCATGACGGACCGCCCCTCCCGGGCGCGGCGAGAACCGGCCCGTCACCGGTCCTGAGCTGTTCGGGCCCGTTCGGGGCTATGCGGGCTTGCCGTCGGCGGGGTGTTCCACCAGGGCGAGGATCCGGCTGGACATGAACCGGGCGGTGCGCACGGCCGTTCCGCTCCGGGTGACCTCGCTCACCTCGACGACGCCGCCGCGTGCGTTGGCCACCTCAACGCGGCGTCCCGCTCTGGTGGCGCTGACCTCGTAGGTACGGGAACTGTCTCCTGCGTCGATGACAACCTCGACCTTGTCACCTTTCATACCTGATTGGTACCCACTAGTAGGCAGGTTCACCCGTACACCAGTTTGACTATCGCCACCACACCGATGCAGACGACGAACCAGCGCAATACCGGAGCGGGCAGCTTCCTGCCGATCTTCGCACCGAGGAAACCGCCGATCGCGGCGCCCAGCGCCACCATCAGCACCGCCAGCCAGTCGATCTCCGCGATCAGGATGAACAGCGCCGCGGCGGACATGTTGATCAGCAGCGAGAGCACGTTCTTGGCCGCGTTGATCCGCTGCAGGCCGTCGTCGAGGAAGCTGCCGAGCAGCCCGATGAGCAGCACGCCCTGCGCGGCGCCGAAGTAGCCGCCGTAGATGCCGCAGGCGAAGACACCGATCCAGAGCCAGGGGCCGCCGTGCGGCTGGGCGTGCTCCCGCCGGGCGCTCAACCACCTGTTGAGTCTCGGCTGGGCGATCACCAGCACGCACGCCACACCGATCAGGACGGGCACCACGACGTTGAACGTCTCCGCGGGGAGATAGAGCAGGAGCACCCCGCCGATCACCGCGCTGATGATCGTCGGAATTCCCAGCCGGATCAGCCGCTGGCGCTGCCCCTTCAACTCCGCCCGGTAGCCGAGCGCGCCGGTCAGCGAGCCCGGGACCAGGCCGACGCTGTTGCAGACGTTGGCGACGACCGGCGGCATCCCCAGCGCGACCATGGTCGGAAACGTGATCAGAGATCCGGAGCCGACAACGGCGTTGATGCCTCCGGCTCCGATACCGGCCACGAAGATCGCAGCCGCCTCCCACGGTGTCATGAACTCCCCTTTGCTGGTGAGGCTCGCGCCCATGACGAGGTGCACGGCACTTACCGGATGCTAGGAGGAGCCCGGCCGCCGTCTCACGGCAGGGGTATGCTTTACCGGTTTTTGGACAACCGAAATGAGCTCAGAGTTGGTGCGCCCGCGCGTACCACCGGCCGTCCCGCCCCTGATCCAGGCTGAGCGGGACGCTGAAGGTGTGCGACAGGTTCTCCGCCGTCATCACCTGCTCGATCGGCCCCTGGGCCACCACGGAGCCGTGCCGGAGCAACAGCGCGTGGGTGAACCCGCTGGGTACCTCCTCCACGTGGTGGGTGACCAGCACCATGGTCGGCGCCTTCGGATCGTGCGCGAGCGTCGCCAGGCGGCGGACCAGGTCCTCGCGCCCGCCCAGGTCCAGGCCGGCGGCGGGCTCGTCCAGCAGCAGCAGCTCCGGGTTCGGCATGAGCGCGCGGGCGATCTGGACCCGCTTACGCTCTCCCTCGGACAACGTGTTGAACCGGCGCCGGATCAGGTGGGCGCATCCGAACTGGTCGATCAGCTCGACGGCGCGCGTGACGTCGTGGGAGTCGTACTCCTCCGTCCAGCGGCCGAGGATGGCGTACGAGGCCGTGAGCACCAGGTCGATGACCTTCTCCTCCGGCGGCACCTTCTCCGCCAGTGAGGCGCTCGCAAGCCCGATGCGGGGCCGCAGTTCGAAGACGTCGCTCTGGCCGAGCCGCTCACCCAGAATCTCCACGATGCCCTCGGTGGGGAACAGCATCGCCCCGACCACCTGCAGCAACGTCGTCTTCCCCGCGCCGTTGGGACCGATGACGACCCACCGTTCGTCCTCGTGAACGGTCCAGTCGATCTCCCGCAGCAGGGCCGCCCCGTCCCTGCGGACGGTGACGTCCTGTAGCCGAAGCACCTGACCGCCCATCCCTTACGCCTCCTTGTGAATCGCTGGAACAGAACCTATTGCAGGGTGAGCGCATATCGTGGATCGGTGCACCCTGATTCACCGATCTCGGCCACCCTGGTCTGCTGGGGCAACGCCTGGCTCGCCGGACAGGTTGGCCTCGACGAGGCCGCCGACCGCGTGGAACGACAGGCCGGCCCCCAAGTCGTCGCCGCGGAAAGCGGCGACCTTCCCCTCCGCGGGTTCCTCGCCGACCTGCGGATCGGGGGTATGAAGTCGCTGCGACTGGCCCTGCCCGTCCCGGGCGACCCGCTCGGGCTCACCGGACCGCCCCCCTTCAACTCCGCGGCCATCGAGGCCGGACAGGCGGCGACAGCCGTGCTCGGTGACAGATGCCTTGGCCTGGTCCCGGTAAAGGACCACCGCGGGTCATCGTACGCCGGGGTTCGCTGGAGCGTGCTGGAGGCCCGAGCCACGGCACCCGACCTGCCCTCTCTCGCCGACGCGGAGCACGAGCTGACCCGCGCGATGCGGGTGGCCACCGACGCCCTGCTCGGCGTGGGGGGTCCGGCCCAGGGCCACCGGCAGCTGAAGATCACCGATGACGGCCTGGCCCCCGGCTATCCCGCCCGCGCCCATCGGGTCGCCGCCCTGGCCGCCCGTCTCGCCGCGGTGCTCCGCATCGCCGACGAGCGGGGGCTCACCTCGGGCCAGCTCGCCGTGCGCGCCGAGGCCCTGCGTGAGCTCGACCGCGCGGTGCGCCGGGCCCGCGTGGTCGCCCACCACGCCATCACCGAGCTGGTCTGAGGGCCCGGTCCGAGAGCCCGTCGCGGGGCGGGTCACCGGCCGGAGGTCAGTTTCCAGAGCTTGACGGTGCGGTCCTTGCCCGCCGAGACGGCCACCATACGGTCGCCGACGGTCATGACGGTGACCGAGTAGACCCCGCCCTTGTGTGCCTTGATCGCCTTGCCAAGGGGTTTGCCCTCGGCCGGGTCCCAGAGCCGGACGGTCCCGTCCGTGCTGCCCGACACCAGCACGGTGCGCCCGTCCACCGTGCCGAACGCCAGGGAGTAGACGTTGCCTCCGTGACCCTTGAGCGGCTTGCCGATGGTCTTGGAGGTCTTCGGGTCCCAGATCCTGATCTTCTTGTCCTTGCCGCCCGAGGCGACCACGGTGCGGTCGCCCAGCTTGCCGAAGGCCACCGAGAAGACCCGCCCGCTGTGCCCCCGGTAGACCTTGCCGTACCGCTTCCTGGTGACGAGGTCCCAGATCTTCAGCGTCTTGTCGGCGCCGGCGGACACGACGACGGAGCGCTTTCCGATCTTGCCGAAGGCGAGCCAGTTGACGTCGTCGCGGTGCGCGGAGACGACTCTGAGCAACCTGCGGCTCTTCAGGTTCCAGAAGTAGAGCGTGCCGTCGCCGTCCCCGGTGACGGCGACCGGTGAACCGTTCACGATGCCCGCCGCGGCGGAGAAGACCGCGATGGGGTGGTGGCCGAGAACCCTGCTCTTGCGGGTCTTCAGGTTCCACAGGCGGACGGAGTGGTCGTAGCCGCCGCTCACCGCGTACGGCGTGCCGCCGAAGGTGACGGTGGCGACCGCGTAGACCTCGCCCCGGTGGCCGCGGAGCCGGTGGAGCCTCTTGTGCTCGGCGGGGTCCCAGATCCCGAGCGAACCGTCCTGGCTGCCCGAGACCACCGTGGGCCTGCCCTTGATCTCGACCTTGGCGAGGGACTGTACGGCCCTGCTGTGCCCCTTGAGCGCCTTGCCGTCCTGACCGTCGAAGAGCACCGCGGTGGGCGGCATGGCGAGCGGCTCGGACGGCTCGGAGGTCGGCGCCGTCGTGAGGCTCGCCGTGGGGGCCGGGGTCAGGGCCTGCGCGACAGGTGTCGGGGCCTGCGTGGCAGCCTGCGAGGCGGCCGTGGGGGGCCGTGTGGAGGGAATCGAGGACGACGGCGTACCGGCATCGGGAGCCGGGGAGCTCGCCGTGGTGTCGTTCCGCATGCTCGGCACCGCCACCAGCACGGCGGTGGCCAGGGCCAGGGATCCCACGAGCACCCCGGTGACGAGGGCGGCCCGTCTGCGCCGCGTCCCGTGCTCGCCGGGCTCGCCGTGCTCGCCGGGCGCGCCGGGTACCGGGTCACCGAAGAGGTCCGGGTGCCGCGGCGGTGGCGGGGGGTACGCCCCCGGCGGGGGCGCGGCCTGCCTGCCGACGGGCGTCAGGTTGCCCGGGTAGTGCGCGGGTCCCGCGGGGGAGGTGAAGGGGACGGCCGCGGGCGGAGGAGCAGCCGGGGAGGTGCCCGCCCTGCCGCCCGGAGCGTGGCCGGGGCCCGCGCCAGGCTCCCCCGGGTCCGCCCCTGACGGCCGCACCCACAACGTCTCGGGAGCGGGCGGCGGGGGCACGGTCGAGGCGGCGGGCGGGGGCACGGGCAGGGCAGTGGGCAGGGGCGGAGCGGCGAGCGGAGGCTCGGGAGCGGCCGCCTCCTCCGACTGGGTGTCCAGAAGCGCGAACAGCACCTCGGAGGCGTTGGGCCGTTCCCCGGCCTGCTTGCTGAGGCACGAGGTGACGATCGGCCGCAGGGTGTCGGGAAGCTCGGACAGGTCGGGGGCCTCGTTCATCACCCTGTAGATGACCGCGGGCACGCTGTCCTGGCCGAACGCGGGCCGCCCGGTCGCGGCGAACACCATCGTCAACGCCCAGCTGAACATGTCGGAGGAGGGCTCGACCCGGTGCCCGGAGACCTGTTCCGGCGACATGTAGGCGGGGGTGCCGACCACTCCGCTCGTCACGGTCATCGCCGAGTCGAGGGCCCTGGCGATGCCGAAGTCGATCACGCGGGGTCCGTCGGGACCGAGCAGCACGTTGCTCGGCTTGAAGTCGCGGTGCACGATGCCCGCCCGGTGGATGGCGGCCAGCGCGGTCACGGTGCCGACCGCGAGCCGGTGGAGCACGTTGCCGCCGCGGGGTCCCTCGGCCTGCACGACCCGCTGCAGGGAGATCCCCTCCACCAGCTCGCTCACGATGTAGGGGCGGTCACCGTCCATGTGGGCGCCCAGCACCTGGGCGGTACAGAACGGCGCCACCCGGCGGGCGGCGGAGACCTCACGGAGGAACCGGGCGCCGTCCATGCCGGTGTCGCTCAGCCTGGGGTGGAGCAGCTTGATCGCCACCATCACCCCGTCGGCCCCCCGGCCCGCGTAGACCACCCCCTGCGCCCCCTCACCGAGGCGGCCGAGCAGTCGGTAGTCGCCCAGTGACTCCGGGTCCTCCCTGCGCAGCGGGCTCGTATCCGGCACCTGAGCCTCCCCGTTGTCCAGCCTGTGAACCGCCGCCATCCCCGAGTCACCAAAGATACGCAAATAACTAATTTTCAGGTAGATCATTCACTCTTCCGGCGCATCCTTCTTAAGTCATAATCTTCGAAACAAATGGTGACTACGGTCACCCCTAGCTCGTGCGGAGACGCCCATGCGCCGAAGCTTCGGCACGCTCCTAGGTCTCAGCCTCATCACTCCGCTCGCGATCGTCCCCAACGCCTCGGCCGCCGCCGCGAACACACAGTCCCCGACTTCCTCCGAGGTCCTGTCGGCGCCCCGGACGGACGTCTCGGCCGTGGCCCCGTCAGCGGCGGGTCTGGACAGGCCCTGGTCCGCTTTCAAGGTCTCAGTGAAGGCCCCAAAACGGGTCAGAAGCGGCCAAGAGTTCATGTATACGATCAGAATCACCAATCGGGGACCGCAGAAGGCCGACTACTTCTACGTAGGCGGGACCCTCCTACCAAAAGGCATCAACAGCACCGTCTACTACAAGGGCCCGAAAGGCACCGACTGCGACTTCTACACCGACGGCTTCTGGTGTGTGACGCCCTGGATCATCGGCAAGGGCGAGTCGGAGACGGTGCGCATCTGGGTCAAGCTCAACAAGCGGACCAGGGGCACCGCGGTCGCCAAGCTCGGCGCCGACACCTGGAACGTCCCGACCGGAGGTGCGGACCTCAGCCGCAACGAGTGGAGGCGGCTGAACTTCCCCCACTGGTACTACCTCAAGACGGTGAAAACCAAGATCGTCCACCCCACGCCGCCCAAACCCAAGCGCAGTGGGGGCGGGAGTTACACCCCACCACCGCCGCCGCCTCCCCCGCCACCGCCCCCGCCGCCGGGACGGCGTGAGGAGAAGAAGGACACCTGACCTCGCAGGCCGGTCAGGCCAGGCCGTTCCGCACCGCGTAGAGGGCGGCCTGGGTCCTGTCCTGCACGCCCAGCTTCATCAGCACGTTGGAGACGTGGGTCTTCACGGTCTTCTCCGCCACGGTGAGCTGTCTGGCGATCTCCCTGTTGGAACGGCCCGACGCGATCAGCGCGAGCACCTCGCGCTCCCGTTCGGTCAACGGTGCCACCCGTCTGCCCTCCGGCGTGGCCGGAACGGATCCGGAGAGGGAGAGCATCGCCTCCGCGGCCTCCGGAGCGAGCAGCACCTGGCCGCCGTGCACCGCCCGGATCGCGTGCACGAGCGCTGCCGGTTCGACGTCCTTGTACAGGAAGCCCGCCGCGCCCGCCCGCATCGCCGGGGCCACGTCCTCCCGGTCACTGACCGAGGTCAGCACGAGCGCCCGCGGCGACAGTCCCCGCTCCCCCAGCAGGAGCAGCGCGCCGAGCCCGTCGAGGACCGGCATCTTCAGGTCGAGCAGCAGCACGTCCGGGGCGAGGGTCTCCACCAGGGCGACCGCCTCGGCGCCGTCGGCGGCCTCGCCGACCACGTCGAGGTCTTCCTGGAGGTCCAGGAAGGTACGCAGCCCCTGCCGGACGACCGGGTGGTCGTCGGCGATCAGGACGCGGATCACGCCGGCACCTCCATCCGGACGAGCGTGCCGCCCCCGGGCTCCGACCTCACCCGCACGCTGCCGCCGACGGCCTCCGCCCGATCGCCCATCGAGGCGATGCCCAGCCCTCGTCCCACGGCGGCGGTCACCTCGAATCCCGTCCCGTCGTCGCTCACCTCCAGAAACACGCGTCCGCCCTCGCAACCCAGCCGTACGCCGACGGCACGCGCCTTCGAATGCCTGGAGGCGTTGTGCAGCGCCTCCTGGGCCACCCGCAGCACGGCCGCCTCGATCTCGGGTTCGAGGTCGCACACCGGAGCCTCCTCGAACGAGAACGAGGCCGGGTGGAGCCGGTCGAGCAGGCGGACGTGCTTGCGGAGCGTCTCGGCCAGGCCGTGCCGGTCGAGCTCGGCCGGCCGGAGCTCGACGATCACCGCCCGCAGTTCGGCCAGCGCCTCTCCCGCCAGCCGTTCCACCCGGTCGAGCTCCCGCACCGCCCGTACCGGGTCGCCGGCGACCAGCGACGCCGCGGCCCGCGCGGTGAGGCGCAGCGAGAACAGCTTCTGGGTCACCGCGTCGTGCAGTTCCCTGGCCATCCGGGTGCGCTCCTCCACCAGCGTGAGCTCCCGGCTCCGCTCGTACAGGCGGGCGTTGGTGAGGGCGAGCGCGGCGTGCGCGGCGAACATGGTGAGCAGCCGCTGGTCGGCCTCGGTGAAGCCGCCCGGGGCCCGCTTGTTGGACAGGAAGATGATGCCGAGCACCTCGTCCCCGTCGAGGATCGGCACCCCGAGGAAGTCCTTGAGCACCGGATGGGCACGGGGCCAGTATTCGAACCGGGGGTCCCTGCGGATGTCGGGAAGCCTGACCGGCACGCCCTCGCGCAGCAGGGCGCCGAGCATGCCGTGCTGGCGGGGCGTGGGCCCGATCGCGTCCCACTCCTCGTCGGAGATGCCCTCGGCGACGAACTCGGCGAACGCCCCCTGGTCGTCGGGCACGCCCAGCGCGGCGTAGCGGGCGTCCAGCAGCCGCCCCGCCGACCGCACGATGACGCCGAGCACCTCCCGGACCGACAGATGCCTGGTCACCGCGAGGACGGCCGAGCTCACCGCGTGCAGCACGGCGTCCCGGTCCTCACTCTCGGAGCTCACGGAACGACTCTAGCCCCGGTCCGATGAGAGCTCGGCGCCACCGTTCGGCGGGCTCGGTACCGGTGGACGGACGCCCGTGCGGCGGCCGGTACCACGATCAAGGCCGAGGAGGTGCGTTCGCTGACGATCCGCTTGCCGGGGCCGCCGGCCATCGAGCGGGACGGCCGTCCGGTCCGTCCGCCGCGCCGTGCGCCTCCAGGGCGTCCAGCTGGGACTGGAGTTCCTGGGTGAGGGAGGAGCAGCGGGCGTAGCCGATGCGGATGTCGGCTGATAGCCGGTCGAGGTCGACCGGGGCGGGCGGCGGGATGTGTTGGTGATCTTCTCTCGGAATCGCTCGTTTACCAGAAGCCGTGCATGGACTCAGGAGTGGTCGTCGGCCTGCCGGCCGGCCTCGTGCCGCGGTGGTTCCTCCGTCGGGAACAGGATCATGCTCAGGAGGTGGGGGCTGCGGCCGGGCGCGGGTTTGTTGCCCGCCCTGGAGGCCAGGACGTCGCGTAGCTCGTCGATCATCTCGGCGAGCTCGTCCGGGCTGAGCCAGACGGTGCCCTGCCGGTAGCCCACGGAGTCGGCGGTCGGGTCGGCTCCGTCCCGGTCGAGGTAGGCGTTGAACTCGGCGTGCAGGGCGGCCATGGCTGCGGCGAACCCGTGACGGTGCTCGTCCAGGGACATCGACGCGGCCATGTCGGCGTCGATCCCTGCATGCTCGCGGCGTAGCCGGTAGTGGCGTTCGACGGCGCCGTGCACGCGCTGCTCGTCGACGACCTCCAGCACTCCCGCCTCGGCCAGCAGGCCGACGTGCCGGTACACCGTGGTCTTGGGGACGTCGGGCAGGCCGGCGCACAGGCCGGACGTGGTGCGGGTGCGACCGCCGGACATGGCGTGCACTATGCGCAGCCGGACCGGGTGCAGGAGCAGATCAAGGGTGTCCACAGCCCTACGATCCCATATCTGGTACCGTTCCTGAAATTGGTAAAGCACATGCCCGATGGCGTGGCGACGGGTGGCGACCCCGAAAGGTGCGCTCTCGTCTCCGCCAAGCCGGCGCCGGCAGTGAGGGAGTCAGCGATGCAACGCCAAACGACCGAGGCAACGCCGCCAGTGGGACGGCACCACCAGGTCGGGGATCGGAGACTGTTCCTCCACCGATCGGGCAGCGGGAGCCCGGCGGTGGTGTTCCTACCCGGGGCCGGCTCATCCGGCATGGACGGCTTCATCGTTCAGCGGCGGGCCGCTGAACTCACCACGAGCGTGCTCTACGACCGGGCCGGAACGGGGTGGAGCGACCGGGCCGAGCTGCCACGCACCGCCACCCAGGTCACCGACGAGCTGCGCGAGCTGCTGCGGGTCGTCGGCGTGCCCGCTCCCTACCTGCTGGTCGGTCATTCCCTCGGCGGCCTCCACGCACGCCACTATGCGCAGCGTTTCCCCGACGAGGTGGCGGGCCTGGTCCTGGTGGAGCCCGAACACGAGGACTACGACTCCTACATGCCCAAGGAACTGAACGAGCTGTATCAGGCGTGGGACCCCGGCGAGGCGGTGCCCGACGAGTTGCCCGACGAAATCATCCAGTTCTACCGCGCCCTGTTCGCGCGGGAGATGGCCGACTGGCCGGAGGAGATCCGCGAGTCGCTGATCGAACGGCACGTCAGCCCGGAATGGCTGAGGATCGGCGGCCAGGAGGCGGCCAACCGTCACCAACTCCATGACGAGGTACGCAACGCGGGACCGATGCCCGACGTCCCGCTGATCGTACTCACCGCTGTAGCGATCGACCCCTTCAAAGAAGCGGTCACCCAGGGCATACCCACATCGCTCCTCCAGGAGGAGGCCGAAGCGAAAACGCGGCTCTACACCGCGCTGGCCGAATCTGTTTCGCACGGCGAGAACCGCGTCATCGACGACGCCGGACATGTCTCCGTCATATTCCGCCGTCCCGACGCCGTTCTCCAAGCGATCCAGGACCTACTCGGCAGGCTCGGCAGCTGATCAGGACAGCGGCTCCACGGCAGCGTCGACTCCCGGCCCGGAACTGCCCTGATCTGCGGCACCGGGGATCAGGGGGAGCAGGAAGGGCAGGCCTGCGTCGTGGCCCCTGGTCGGGTGTAGGGGCCGCCACCCCTCGATGAGCTCGGCTTCGATGTCGACGGTGACGAACCCGACGCGCGATCGGTGCCGGGTGTCCGGTGATCGCTGGCCGGGAGCGAGGAGCACAGGATGTCGGCCTCTCGAACGGCAGGTGACGCGGTCCGGCCGGCCAACAGGGTGAGCAGACCATCCCCATCGGGTCGGTGAACGCCCGCCGCTCAACTGCGCAGCTGCGCGTTGAGCCGTGCGGCCTGTCGCGTGAGGTGGTCGCGTTCGGGGAGGCTGGGCGCCGATCGGGCAGCTTCGGCGTAGAGCCGTGCCGCGGTCACCGGGTCACCGTCACGCTCGTGTAGGTACGCCGCGACGGCGGCGTGGCGGGGCAGGGCGGGGTCGAGCCCCGCCAGGGCGGCCAGACCGGCCCGCGGGCCGTCGGCCTCACCGACCGCGACGACCCGGTTGAGGCGGGCCACCGGGCTGTCGGTGAGGCGCACCAGTTCGTCGTACCACTCGACGATCTGCACCCAGTCGGTCTCCTCGGCCGTCCGGGCGTCGGCGTGGAGCGCGGCGATGGCGGCTTGGGCCTGGAACTCGCCCAGGCGGTCGCGGGTGAGGGCTGCCTGGAGCACGTCGACGCCCTCGGCGATCAGACGGGTGTTCCACAGGCCGCGGTCCTGCTCGGCAAGAGGCACGAGCCTGCCGTCGGGGCCGGTCCGTGCCGGGCGCCGTGCGTGGTGGAGCAGCATGAGCGCGAGCAGGCCCGCGACCTCCTCATGGTTGACCTTGGCCGCCAGCCGGCGAGTGAGCCGGATCGCCTCGCCGGCGAGGTCGACGTCGCCGGAGTAGCCCTCGTTGAAGACCAGGTAGAGCACGCGCAGCACCGTGGCGACGTCACCGGGCTGGTTGAACCGGACGCCCGAGACGGCCCGCTTGGCCCTGCTGATCCGCTGGGCCATGGTCGCCTCCGGCACGAGGTAGGCCTGCGCGATCTGACGCGTGGTCAGGCCGCCGACCGCGCGCAGCGTGAGCGCGACGGCCGAAGCCGGTGTCAGGGACGGGTGCGCGCACAGGAAGTACAGCTGGAGCGTGTCGTCCACCGCCTCGCCCGGGCCGGGCATGGGCTCGCCCTCGACACGTACCTCGCGGTGCCGTCGGGAGGTATCGGCGCGGGCGGCGTCGAGGAACTTACGCCAGGCCACGGTGACCAGCCAGCCCTTGGGGTCCCGCGGCGGGTCGTCCGGCCACACGCGCACGGCCTCGACCAGGGCGTCCTGCACGGCATCCTCGGCCGCCGCGAAGTCGGCTCCACGACGGACGAGAACACCGATCACCGCGGGCACCAGCTCCCGCAGCAGCGACTCGTTCACTCGGTTACCGTCGGCTGCTCGGCGTAGAACGGGCGCACCTCGAGCCACTCGTGGATCGGCTTCCCACCCGCACCCGGAGCCGCGGACAACTCGCCGGCCAGCTCGAGCGCCCGCTCGTAGGTCTCGACGTCGATCACCATCCAGCCGGCGATCAGGTCCTTGGTCTCCGCGAACGGGCCGTCGGTGACCGGCGGCCGCCCCTCGCCGTCGTAGCGGACGAACGTGCCCTCCGGGGAGAGCGCCTGACCGTCGACGAACTCGCCGGTGTCCTCGAGCCGAGCGGCGAAGTCCCGCATGTACTGCAGGTGGGCCGAAAGCTCCTCCGGCGTCCACTGGTCCATCGGCACGTCGTTGACCGATGCCGGCGCGCCCCGGTAGTGCTTGAGCAGCAGGTACTTGGCCATCATGTTCTCCTCAGTGCGGTACGGCCCATTGTGGCCGTGTTCACTCCGGGGACGAAGCCGCGCTCGGGTTCTCGACATCCCGCCGCGACATTTCCTGGCGGACTTCAAAGACTCCGCGCACTCCCAGGCGCCACAGATGGGCACAGGGAGTCCCTTCGCGTCCAAGGCGCGAAGGGCACGGTGGTGAGCCAGACCCGGCCGCGTCGGATCGCCGCTTCCCGATCGGCACCCGGTGCGGCCGGCAGGAGTAGGCCTTGTCCGCGCACCGCGGATCGTCAGGCGTCCCCCAAACCCAAATAACCCCAGGTCAGAGGCAGGTTCGTTGGATTCTGCCCCATTGCTGCCGAGACCCCCGGGGGAGGGAGGCGAGGACCGGGCCGCGGCGGGCACCCGACGCGTCGTCCAACCGCTCACCGTTCGGTCGGCCAGTCAGTCACAAGGAATCTCCAAGTGATCTCCCACATGCTGATCTCATTAACCAACGGGGGATCACCGAATTCCGACTGGAGTAAAGAAATGCGCCGGCACCTGACCGCCTTCGCCGCCATCGCCCTGGCGGGAGGCATGCTGCTCACCCCTGGAACCGCGAACGCCGCGGCTCCCCGGATCACCGCCCCGCAGGGGACGGTCCACGCCGACAAGCCGCTCGCGCCGCTGAAGCTGACCGTCACCTACCCGCGCAGGGCCTGGGCGGGTGACTCGTACGTCTACACGCTCACGACCAAGAACGTGGGCAAGTGGTACACCGACATCGCCTACATCGGCGGCTACCTTCCCTCGCAGGTCTCCAAGGTCCGCGTCATCCGCAAGCCCGCCGGGTCGTACTGCGAGATCTCCGGCCGCGAGGTGGGCTGCCTGCTCGACACCCTGAACCCCGGAAAGACGGCCACCATCAAGGTCAGGGTCTGGTTGAAGAACAGCGCCAGGGGCACCGCGGCCGCCGATTTCGGCTCGGCCTCGATCGACGTCCCCGCGGGCGGGCTCGGCACCTTCGACATCCACGGCATCGACATCGGCAGCGACGTCAAGTACGTGCGGGTGAAGACCCGGGTGCTCCGCTAACCGCGCGTTCCGCGCGTGCCGCCGTCCCCCTGGGGCGATCGCCGAAAACAGCGACGATCGTGACGCCCCGTACGTCGACGACGCGGCGCGCGCGGAAAACAGCCCCAGCCGGTTTCATCCCCTAAAATCCTCTTAGTGCGCTTTTAAGGCATTTTCAAAACCCGGCCTTTCCCGGTTCGGGTTCCTCACGAAACCCAGCGCGAAGTCCCCGCCCTTTCGAGCCTCAGATCACTCCGGGCCCCGGATCGCACGAGGCGTGCCGGTCGGTGTGGCCCTGCCCCGCCCGGCGCCTCCACCCGGTACGGCGCCGCGCCAGGTGTTCCACCTAAATCACATAGCGAAATATGATTTCTCCCCACATCTATATGTGTGATAAAACGCTGGAACTTTATGGGGCGTTCCAGGCGTCCCCTTAACCCCTCCAGCTGGGAGACGTTTGATGCGCCACCCGATCTCCAAGATCGCCGCTCTTGCTCTGGTCGCCCCGCTGGCCGGCGGCATGCTGCTCACCGCCCCCGCCTCGGCGGCTCCCGCGCAGGTGCCGGCGACGGTCAAGGCCGCGGCCGAACCGTTCGCCTCCTTCGCGGTCACGGTTTCCGCGCCGAAGAAGGTCAAGGCCGGTGGAAAGATCACCTACAAGATCAAGGGCGTCAACAAGGGCCCCTACGTGGCCGACGCCTTCTACATGGGCGGCCTGCTGCCCAAGCACTCCAAGGTCACCGCGATCTACGCGCCCAAGGGCACGGAATGCGGCACCTACGAAGACGGATTCTGGTGCTTCACCCCCTACGCCCTTGAGATCGATGACTACGAGACCATCGCGATCACGGTGAAGCTCGGCAAGAAGTCGGGGCGGACCGCCGAGGCCATCCTGGGCGTCGACTCCTACGACCTCCAGACCGGCGCCGAGGACCTCTCCCGGGACGAGTTGGAGCGTCTGGGCACCAAGGGCTGGTACTTCGCGAAGAAGGTCAAGACCAAGATCGTGCGCTAGTCGAACCTGGCGAGGAGCCCCGGCCTGTGACAGGCCGGGGCTCCTCGCCTTCTCCGTTCGGGGACACCGCTCAGAAACGGCCCCAGTCGTCGGCGGCGGCGCGCCAGACGTCGATGTTGCGCGGGTCGACGGCCATCCTGCGCGGCCGGTGCGTCTCGTGCTCCTCGGGGGTGAAGACCCGGTGGCCGTCGCACAGCTCGTACCTGGGCCCGTGCTTGGGTTCGAACATGTAGAAGGCGATCGAGGTCGACGCGGAGTGGTTGACCATGTCGGAGGCGATCGGCACCCCCTTGTACAGGGCGCGTGCCCTGCCGCGCATGACGTGGTCGAGGCTCTTCATCATGAAGCACAGGTGGGCGACGTAGTACTCGTTGTTGCGCTGCAGGGCCAGGCTGTGGTGGTAACGATCCTCGGCCCGCAGGAACACGGTGCCGTCCCCGACGTAGTCGGAGGCCATGAAGCCGAGCACCCCGGTGTAGAAGGCCAGGGACTCGTCGTACTTGTCGGTGGCGATGAAGGGGTGCACGAGGTCGAGCGGACGCAGCTCGATGACGGGCGCCTCGGCGTACTCCTGGAACTCGGTGAACAGCTCCACGATCAGCCCGTTCGGGTCGCTCACGCCGAAGCCGCGCTGGCACAGGCCCTTCATCCTGTCCTGCAGGGGCAGCACCTCCAGCCCCGCCGCGAGCACCCTCTCCCTCAGGTCGTCGAGGACCTCGTCGGACTCCACGCTGAAGCCGATCGCGACCGTGTGCGACGTCTCCCTGCCGGGCTCGTGGAGCAGTTCCACACAGTGGTGCTCGATGTCGGCGCGCAGGTAGGCGTACTCGTCGTCGTGCTGTTCGAGCTGGAGACCCACGTGATACTGGAGGAACTCAATGGTCTCTGCCATATCCGGCACCGCGATCCGGGCGTACTCCATCCCGTACGGTGCCCGGGGACGGGCGTCAGCTGTCATGGTGCCTTCCTCATTCCTTCTTGGTTCTTCGTGGCGTGCTCGTCGTGTGGTGCCGGTCGGCGCGGGCGTCGCGGCGGGATCAGCAGTGCAGGCTGACGATGGCCTGCCGCTCGATCACCGGCCGCCAGCGCAGCCGCACGAACTCCTCGTGCGAGGAGCTGTGCAGGTAGTCCAGCAACTCCTGCTCGGAGTCGAACCCGACGACGAAGCCGTGCGTCATGCTCGTGTCGCGCGTGCTGACGTTGGGACCGCAGGCCCAGTCGCGCATGGCCGGATACCTGCTCGGGAACGTCTCCAGCTCCGCCAGGACCGCCGCCACCGTCTCGGCAGGTACGTCCTCCTTGAAGCGGAAGACCAGCATGTGCTTGATCATCAGAGGATGAAGCTCAGCCGTGCGCCCGCGTCCATGGCCTCCATGGTGGGAATCGACCTGCGGAGCCTGAAGCGGAGCCCCTCGTCCTCGATCAGCAGGACGTGCTCGTAGCGGCCCACGTAGCTGTAGGTCCCGCCGTCGCGGTAGCGGTGGACGATGAAGTTGGCACTCACCCAGACCGTCTTGTCGCCCTGTTCCAGGATGAGCACGTTGGAGATCATCCGATGGGTCCTGGAGTGCGGGTTCTCCGCGTGCGCCTTACGGCTCTTGAGCCGCTTCACCCTGGCCTTGATGAGATCGTAGTCGTCACACATGAAGGAGCCGGCCTCCGAGCTGTCCCAGCCCTTCCAGTCGGTGGTGGCGACCTCCAGCCGTCCGCCCTCCTCGAAGAGGGCGAACCACTCGTCGAGGCGCCACTCGTCGAGCAGCGACGCCTCGCGATAGAGAAAGTCCTCCACCTCGTGCCGGGTGATGGTCCTGCCGCCCACGGCGCTCTCCTTACTCTTCTTACCGTCCATCGACTCGGTCCCGGCCCGCTCAGTCCTGGCCCACGACGTCCTGGTCCACGACGGTGGCCCAGTGACGCCAGAAGCTGCGCATCGCGCCCTCGTCGATGGAACGGCCCTGGTTGCCCTTTTTCTCGTTGGCCATGCCGCGCGACATGTCACTCCAGTCGAAGGCGGGGTCCGCCGCGTTCGCGGTCGCCTCGATCCCGCGCTGCACCGCCTCGTACGCCTCGATGTCGTCCGGCGTCGCGAGGCCGCCGGGACCGACGAAGCTGACCATCGTCTTGATCCGCAGTGCCCGCACCTCGGCGGGCTCGTCCACCTCGACGAACTGCCAGGCCCGCACGCTGGTCTGGCCGGCGGAGACCGGATCGAGCTGGCGGATGGTCAGCGCCTCCAGGTCGAACAGGAGCAGGTTGGGGAAGACGAAGAGGATACGACTGGCGTCGGCGACCTCCTTGGCCGGCTCGGGGCCGAGCCGATCCTCCATCTCCTGGCGCTTGAGAGCCGTCCGCTCCTTCTCCGCCTCGCCGAACCTCGGCTCCCAGACCATGCCGATCCGCCCGTTGTGGCCGGTCAGGATGAGCAGTCCGTGGCCGCCGCCGAGGTCGTAGGCGTACTGGTCGTCGTCGGTGACGGCGAAGCCGGTCTCGCGCAGGTAGCCCACGAAGGTGTTGTGGGTGGGCGCGAAGTGGTAGCCGTCCATCGCGTTCTCGACCGCGAGCTTCCAGTTGCCCTTGACCGAGTACAGCTGCACCCCGGGCACGGTCTCCATGCCCGCGGGACCGATCTTCGCGGTCAGCGACATGTAGTGGGCGGCCTTGCCGAGGTGGGTCATCAGGTCGGGCACGTCCGGGTCGAAGGCGATGAACACGAAGCCCTCGTGGCTCTGGATCCTGGGCACCGAGCGCAGCTTCATCGCCTCGCGGAACTCCGGCACGTCGACGTACGCGTCGTCGCCGGGCAGCGCCGAGAGATCACCCGAGTTGCTGAACACCCATGCGTGGTAGAAGCACTGGAAGAACTTCGTGTTGCCCTCGCTGTGCCGGCAGAGCACGGTGCCCCGGTGGGTGCAGGCGTTGAGGAAGACCTGGACCTCGCCGGAGGAGTCGCGGCAGAAGATCAGCGGACGCCCGCCGAGAGTCCTCGTCTTGAAGTCACCCGGCTTGGGGATCTCCGTCTCGTGGCCGAGGTAGAGCCAGGTGTGCCCCCAGATCCGGGAGATCTCCGCCTGGAAGACCTCTTCTGACCGGTAGGCGGACCTGTGCACCTTGAACGACAACGCCTCCCCATCCTCCTTCACGAGGGAGGAGATCGGATATCCCTGTGTCAGCTGCGTCATCGCGGCGCCTGGCCTTCCTACGGACTTTGAACGAGAATTCGAGATGCCATCTCGCTATGTGATGCTGCTACCACGCCATCCCGGTGTCAAGTGCCAGTCTTCGCACCGAAATCTTCGGTTACTCCCCGTTAACGGCGACGCAACACTTGTCGAGTTTTCTCAGCCGGTGACAGCGACGTATCCCCCGTGGAGGGACAATGCTCCAGCCGAAGACCGGCCGCATCGATGGTTCCCACTACCTCCCCACCAGCCCGGACACCAGCCTCTGGGGCCTGTTGCCCAATCGCGACCACCAGCACGTACTCCGCGTCGAGTCCGGCGACACCGTCACCATCGATACTCTCAGTCACGAGGGAATCCTGGAGGACCAGGGTCGTGACCCGGTCTCCTACCTCGCCGGGTTCGGCGTCGGCGCCGACCAGGTGCTCACCGACGCACGCGACCTGGCCGCCTCCGACGTCGCCCACGACTACGACAACGACGGCCCGCACGTGGTGACGGGGCCGATCTCCGTCGCCGGGGCCCAACCCGGCGACGTGCTCAAGGTGGACGTGCTCAGCCTGCTGATCCGGGCGCCGTACGGGTTCATCAGCAGCAGGCACGGCTACGGCGCGCTCCCCGGGGAGTTCCCCGAGACCACCGCCGACACCGGCCCGCTCGCGGACGGCGCGCGGGAGTACAACAGCGTCTGCGTCTTCACCGAGGTGGTCGAGGAGGCCGGGCGCCTGCACGGCGTCATCCCGTTCGGCGAGGGGCGGGCGGCGCGCTTCCCGCTCGCGCCGTTCCTGGGCCTGATGGGGGTGGCGGTCGACACCGGCGACCAGGTCCACTCGGTGCCGCCCGGCTCCTTCGGCGGGAACCTCGACATCAACGAGCTGCGGGTCGGGTCCAGCCTCTACCTGCCGGTACAGGTCCCGGGTGCCGGGTTCTACGCGGGCGACCCGCACTACGCCCAGGGCGACGGCGAGGTCGCCCTGACCGCGCTTGAGGCACCGCTGCGCGCCACACTGCGCCTGTCGGTGATCCCCGCCAAGGAGGCCGGTCCGCTCCTTGGCACGCTCGGTGAACCGTTCGCCGAGACCTCGACCCACTGGCTCCCCGTCGGCCTGCACACAGACCTCAACGAGGCCATGCGGCGTGCCGTACGGGCAGCCGTGACGTTCCTCGAACTCACCCAGGGCATGGAACGCTCAAGGGCGCTCGCCTACCTCAGCGCGGCGGCCGACTTCGAGGTCAGCCAGGTCGTCGACCAGGTCAAGGGGGTGCACTGCCTGATCAGGAAGGCCGACTTCGGGCGGTAGCCACCGGGCCGCCCGGGATGCTAGCTCCCGGGCAGCCAGACGGAGTCGCCGAAGTCCGCCCGCGGGGGACTGAACACGTCGACGTTGACGCACGGCCCCTCGGTGGGCTCGACGTAGTGCTCGGCCCCCCGGGGGACCAGCATCATCGAACCCGCGGACATCTCGTGCGGCACGCCGTCGACGTAGTAGTTGCACCTGCCCTGCAGGATCAGTACGAGCTGATCGAAGTCGTCGTGCTTGTGCGGGTTGAGCGTCATGCCGACGGCCAGTTCGTGCCAGGCGAGCATGGTCTCGTCAGTGGAGTACACCTTGCGCCGGACACCCGGCCGGATCTCGGTCGCGGGGATGTCGTCCCAGTTGACGGCGGTGGCGTACAGCCGCTGATTGAACACGGGCATTCCTTTCATTGATCCCACTTGTCCATCACCTCGCGCAGGGCCGAACCGAGGAGTTGCAGGTCCGAGCCGACGATGAGGTAACGCGCGGCGCCGAGGCCGCTCCCGGCGGCCAGCTCGGCGTCCGCACGGGCGAGCCAGCCGCCCGATGCCACCCCGACGGAACGGGCCGCGTCGACGATCTCCCCCACCCGCGCGAGCAGCACCTCCGCACCGGGGAGGCCCAGGCTGACGGCCAGGTCGGTGGTACCGACGAAGGCCACGTCCAGGCCGTCCAGCAGCTCCGGCAGCGGGTCACAGGTGGTGGCGGTCTCGATCTGCCCGACGAGCAGCGGCGGCTCCGCCGCCTCCGCCGCCAGGTACGCCGCCAGGTCCACGGCGCCGAAGCCGGCGGTCGGGTGGGAGAGGCTGATGCTCCGCCGCCCATGGGGGGCGTAGCGGGCCGCGGCGACCAGGGCGGCGCTCTCGGCGGCGGCGGTCAGCGTCGAGAGCTGCACTCCCGCCGCGCCCGCCTCCAGCACCCTGTTGATCAGCGGCGGATCCACGACGGGCACCCGGACCAGGGCCGGGATGCCCGTCGCGGCGGCATGCCGCACCAGGGAGATCACCGTCTCCGCCGACAGCGAGGAGTGCTCCAGGTCGACGACGACGAAGTCGAACCCGGCCTGCCGGGCGAGATCCACGGAGTCGACGGTGGGCAGCTTGACGAACGTGCCGACGACCCGGCCTCCACCGGCCAGCGCGCTCCGCAGCCTCCGCCTCGCCTCGACGACCGGCGTCACCGGCCGGTGCCCAGGCCGCGCCAGGGCGTCGTCTCCACCCGCTGCCCGCCGTGCAGGACGAGGGCCGGCTCCAGCCTGGGCGCCACGATCGAGTTGCCCGCCGCGTCGGGCAGGGTCGTCTCCTCGGTGTCCTCCAGCACCGTGACGTGGGCGGGACCGCCCTCGACGAGGGTGCCGTACCCCTCGGTGTCCAGGCCGAGCCGCCGGGCGGGGGCGATGGTCATCCGCGGCACGATCTCGTCCATGGTCATGCCGAGCGCCCGCAGCTTGGCGGCGCTGGTGATCAGGTCGAAGACCGGCCCGCGCCAGTTCCTGGCGCTGGTGTCGGAGGTGAGCAGGTCGGGCAGGAAGCCCTCGGCGATCGCCTTCCTGGCGACCTCGAAGCTGAGATTGCTCTTGCCGTGGGCGCTGTCGAAGAGGACCCCGCGAGCCCGCGCGTCGAGCACCGCGGGAATGACCTTGTCGTCGTCGAGGATGCCGTGCGGCTTGCCGGTGTAGCAGTGCGCGACGATGTCCCCCGGGCGGAGCATCCCCAGAACCTCGGGCAGCGGCTCCTCGGTCTCCCCGATGTGGACCATGAGGGGCAGACCCGCGTCGGCGGCCAACGCGAGGGAGCTCTTGAGCAGCGAGCGCCAGGCCGAGCCGACCACGTCCTCGGAGAGACGGATCTTGAAGCCGCGGACCACGTCCGGGTTGTCCCGCGCCACGGCCAGCGCGTCCTCGGCGACCAGCGTGTCCGGGTTGAGCAGCTCGCCGAAACGGAAGTCGATCAGCCCGAGCACCGAGACGTTGAGGAAGTTGACCAGGCGCATCTCGGCGGGCCGGACCACGAATTCGCGGAAGGCGGCGAAGGTCGAGGCGCCGACCGTACCGGCGTCGGCGGCGGCGACCACTCCCCGGCGCAGATGGGCCTCGTCCGGCGGCGCCCCCACCTTCGAGACGTTCTCGAAGACATGGGTGTGCCCCTCGACCAGGCCCGGCATGACCCACTTGCCCGCGCAGTCGACGACCTCCCCGGCCTGCGCGGCGAGCGAGGGCGCGATGCGCGCGACGCGGCCGTCGGTCACGGCCACGTCGGTGACCGAGTGAGTGCCCGCCACGGAGTCGAAGACGGTGCCGCCGGACAGAACAAGGTCGAACGAAATCTCGGTCATCTCATATCTCTCATCTCAGGGAACTGCGAAGGCTCTGGGAAGGGGGGAACTCAGCGGTACCGGGTGCGCAGCGGCAGCACGCCGGCGACGGACACCTCCACCTCGTCACCGGGACGCAGGAAGACCCCGCGGTCCTGGCCCGTGCCCGCCGGGGTACCGGTCAGCACGACGTCGCCGGGTCGCAGCGCGGCGAAGTGGGAGATCCTGGAGATCAGCTCGGGCACGGCGAAGATCAGTTCCGCCGTGCTGGAGTCCTGCCGGACCGTTCCGTTCACGCTGGTCCTGACAGTGATCTTCTCGGGGTCGTCGACCGCCGAGAGTTCGAGCACCGAGGCACCGAGCGCGCCGAAGCCGGGGAAGCTCTTGGCCAGGGTGGGGGTCGCGGTGGCGACCATGACGTCACGCGCGGTCATGTCGTTGGCCGCCGTGATGCCGGCGATGTGCCTCCACACCTCACCGGGCGGGGTGCGGTGCATCGGCCGCCCGATCACGAAGGCGACCTCGCCCTCGTAGTCCACCTGGCTGGAACGGTCCTGCGGCAGCGTCACCTCCGCTCCCGGCGCGGACACCGCCGAGGGCGACCGGAGGAAGAGGATGGGTTCCGAGGGGACGGCCCGCCCGGTCAGCCGTGCCTTCGACAGGTAGTTCAGCCCCACACCCCAGATGGCCCCGGTACCGCCCAGCGGGGCCAGGAGCTCCCCCGGCTCGATCCGGCCCCGCTCCCGCGCGGCGTGCGCGGGGGCGAAGCCCTCACCCGCCGCGAGCAGCTCCGCCACATCGGCGAAGGGCAGGTCCAGCAGGACGGCGCCGTCACCGTCGAGACGTGCCAGGCCACGCGGCGTGGCGATCAGGTTCATGCCTCCTCCCCGGAGAGCGAGCCGCCGCAGGCGGTGGCGAGGAGGACTGTCGCGAAGGCCATGACGGCCCCTGCGCGTCGCGTACCCATGCTTGCTCCTACTCCTCTCGCCGCCGGTCCGGGGAGACGGCGAGGGTTCAGGGGGTGGTTTTTCTTGGGGCATCGGCGGGCGGTCGCGCCAGTGGCCGGATTCCCCACCGCCGTGCCAGGTCAACCGGGCTTCATGAACGTACGAGGAACGCTTGGCACGTGTCAAGATGCGGAATCACATCTCGCATTGCGTCACATCGCAGGCGTGCTTGAGCGCTGCGGGAGATCACCTGCGATTTCCGGAAAGAATGTCTGATCAGCGAGAACGCACGCCGACGGGACACGCCGCCGCGCCGTGACTTCCGCTTCCGAGCCCGCTGGCCCGCACTCAGACGGGCGTGGTGCCGCCCAGCTCGCGCGACAGCTCGCGCGCCACCCCCAGCAGCACGGCGGCGGCCTGCGTCTCCAGGTCGCCCGCGAGGGAGGCCACCGTGCCGAGGACCGCCATCGAGGCGACCACCTGGTCACCCTCGAAGATCGGCGCCGCGAGCACGCGCACCCCGTGATCCACCGGAGAGTTGATCGCGAGCCCGGTCCGCCGGACCTCCCTGAGGAGTTCACGCAGCTCCGCGGAGGCCCGCAGCCGCCGCGCGAGCCCGGGTACCTCTCCCGCGGGCAGGTAGGCGCAGAAGATCCGGCCCTGGGCCGAGCGGGTGACGTCAAGCTGCGAGCCGGTACGGACGCTCAGCCGGATGTCGCCGAGGGTGTTGTCCACGCAGCTGACCACCACCGGGCACTCACCGTTCCAGACGCTGAGCACGACCGTCTGGTTGATCTCGCGCATGAGCAGTTCGAGGTGGGGAGCGGCGGCCGCGGCGATGGGCAGCCCGGCCCGCGCGGCGGCCTCCAGCCCGAGCAGCTGGGGACCGAGCGAGTACAGCGCGCTACGCGGGTCGTAGCGGAGCAGGTTGGCCGCCCGCAACGCCCTGGCGTACCGGTGGGCGGTGGGCTTGCTGACCCCCAGGCGCGTGGTGATCTCATTGAGGCTCAGCCAGGGACGCTCGATGGTGAAACCACTCAGGATCAGCGCGGCGCGCCGCACCGTCTGGATGGCGGGCACCTCGTCGGCCACGTCGACGTCGCCGGGGTGCGCCTGATCCGCCATGCCGACTCCTCCGCACAGACCATCCGTTGGACCGGACTCTACCGACTGTCGAACTCAGGCCGCATCGGAAGAATGGCCGGGCGTGGTACCGAGGGCGGGATTCACCAGCGGCGCCAGGTTGTTGACCGCCGCGGCGGCCTCGCCGAACCCGACGGAGATCAGCCGGACCTTGCCGTCATAGTCGCTGATGTCCCCGGCGGCGAACACCCTGGGCAGGTTCGTCCTCATCGACCGGTCGACGAGGACGTGCCGTTTACGCAGCTCAAGGCCCCACTTCTGGACAGGCCCGAGGTCGGCTATGAAACCGAGCGCCGCCACCACGGTCTGGGCCGGCAGCGTGACGCGGTCGCCCTCCTTGACCTTCTCGACGACGACCTCACCGAGAAGGGGGTCACCGCCGATCTCGGCGACCTCGTACGGCGTCAGCACCCGTACCGACGACGCGTGCAGCGTCGCCACGCTGCGCTCGTGCGCACGGAAGATGGGCCTGCGGTGCACGAGCGTCACCGAGCGAGCCAGCGGTTCCAGGGCGAGTGCCCAGTCCACCGCGGAGTCTCCGCCGCCGACCACCACGACGTCGTGGCCGGCCACCTCGTCCAGCCTGCGGACGAAGTAGCGCAACCCCCGGCCCAGGTACTCCTCGCCCACGGGCAGCTCCCGAGGGGTGAAGGTGCCGATGCCCCCGGTGAGGAGCATGGCCTTGGCGCGCACCCGGGTACCCGCGTCGGTGACGACCTCCACGCCCTCCTCGCCGTGCAGCAGTTCGCAGGCGCTCTCCCCGAGCAGGAAGAGCGGATCGGCCTGAGCCGCCTGCGTCATCAGCTCGTCGACCAGCCGCTGCCCCTTCACCGCGGGGAACCCCGCGATGTCGAAGATGTCCTTCTCCGGGTAGAGCGCCGAGATCTGGCCGCCGGGCTCGGGCAGCGAGTCGATCACGGCGACGGACATGCCGCGAAAGCCCGCGTAGTAGGCGCCGTACAGCCCCGAGGGGCCCGCGCCGACGATCACCAGATCGACGTCGTACGCCGTCACGCCCCACCGCCGGGAGGCACCGCGGCGGGATGGTCGCTGCCGGTACGGCCGACCTTCCTGGCCCCGCCGGGAGAGCCCAGATCGGCGAAGAACTCGGCGTTGATCTCGGCGAACCTGGTCGCCTCCGCCGGGAGGTCCTCCTGATGGAAGATCGACATCACCGGGCAGGCGGGTTCGCACCGGCCACAGTCGACGCACTCATCCGGATGGATGTACATCATCCGGTCGCCCTCATAGATGCAGTCGACCGGGCACTCCTCGACACACGATCTGTCCTGCACGTCCACACACGCGTCGGTCACGACGTAGACCATCAGTCCTCCCTCGTCGGCAACGTGGGGGAACAGTAGGATTCAGCCGCAAGCATTGTCAATATACGAGATGGCGTCTTGCATGGAGTTAACATGTGAGCATGAAGAGCGATGCCCTGCGACATCTGCGACACGCCACGGGCGCGGCGATCTCCAGCGGGCCGATCGTCGAGGCGATCCGGGTGATGGCCGCCGGCCCCAGCCCCCGGGGCCGGGAGCGCGCGACCGCGACCCGGCTGGCGGCGTGGGCCCGGAGCCGCTGGCCCGAGCTGCCCTGGAACATCCAGGCGGTCGGGGACGAGGGGGCGAACCTGACGTCCACCGCCGGCGGCGCGGGGCCCGAACTGCTCCTCTACTCCCACCTGGACACCTCCCTGTCCGGTGACGTCGAACACGACCGGTGGACCACCGGGATCGACGAGGAGCCCGCGCCGCTCTCCGTGGATCCGGAGTCCGGCCTGCTGGCGGGTTTCGGCCTCGGCGTCGCCCGCGCACCCGCCGCCGCGGCGCTGGCGGGATACGTGGCCGCGGCCACGGCCCTGCGACACCACGGCCTGCCATACCGCCTCTCCCTGCTCCTGGCCTCGGGCGGCACGCACTCGTCGCCGTTCGCCCCCGCCGGGCCTGCGGGCATCGACGAGCATCTCCGGTCGCACCCGCTGCCCTCGGCCGCGGTGGTCGCCAAGTGCGGCCCGCGCGGCGTCCTGTACGAGGAGCCTGGAGCGATCTTCCTGCGCGTACGGCTGGGCGGCCCCTATCGGCCGGTGCTGGCCAGGGACGCGGGCGGCGGGCTCCTCGCCAACCTTGGCACCGCCACCGCGATCCTGGAGTCGTGGCGCACCGAGCACGTGGCGGCCAGGGCGGGCGCCGGCCGCCAGCTCGCCGCCGAGGCCGGCATCGGCGCGGTACGGGGAGGGCTCCTGGAGAAGCCCGACCTGCTGCCGGGCGTCGTGGAGCTCCACCTCTACCTGGTCACCGTCCCCGGCGACGACCCCGACGAGATCGTCCGGACCGTACTCGCCAGGATGCGGGCCGAAATCCCCGGCGGGCCACTGGACGGCTGCCGGGTGAGCGTGGACGCGCGGCTGGTCCATCCCGCCGGGGTGACCTCACCCGACGCCCCGGTGATCCGCCACGCGATCGCCGCCTGGCACGACGAGCACGGCGAACCCCCGCCCGCCATCTCCGGCTGGAAGGGCTCGACGGACGGAGTGGTGCTGCGCGGCCACGGGGTCCCGACCGCCAGGGTCGGCCCGGCGGCCGGATCCGACCCGGCCGACCCCCGGCGGGACGTCTTCGATCCGCGGACGCTGGTGCGCTTCGCGCGCCTGTACGCCGGGATCGCCGTCAGGCACGCGCTCGGCGATGTCGAGGAACAGGGCCATCGACATTGAATGTTCTGGATGGCAGGATGCTGTCTCGCAATGCAAAATATACTCTCGGCGCCGAGCTTCCACACATAACGCGAGGGAACCAACATGGGTGACGACCCAGTGCCTAGCCTGAAAGGTGTCGCCGGCGAGAACAGAACCCCGGCGATCCAGACCGTCCAGCGGGCCGCGATGATCCTCAGCGCGTTCACGGTGAGCCGCCCGCACCTGACGCTCAACCAGCTCACCGCCAGCCTGGGCACCAGCAAGGCTACCGCGCACCGGTACACCAAGGCCCTGCGCGAGAGCAACCTGCTCCGCTACGACGAGCGCGAGGCGCTGTACTCCCTGGGACCGCAGATCCTCACTCTCTCCGCCGCCGCCCGCGTCGGCATGCCCGTGATCGGCATCGCCGGGCCGTACATGCAGCGGCTCGTCAGGGAGATCGACGAGACCGTCGTGCTGAGCGTCTGGGACGGCGACACCGCCGTCGTCGTCCGCGTCGACGACAACACCGACCGCACCATAAGGGTCAGCGTCCGGATGGGCTCCCGCCTCTCGCGGACCGAATCCGCCCAGGGCCGGGTCTTCTGCGCCTTCCTCCCCCCGGAGGACGTTCCCGGCCTCGAAGCGCAGCTGGCCGCCTCCCCCGAGCTGCGCCAGGAGCTCGTGAAGATCCGCGAGGACAACATCTCGGCCAACACCCCCTCCGTCAACGGCGTGCGCAGTATCGCCTCCCCAGTGTTCCGCGGCCCGGTTCTGCTGGCCGCGATGGCCATCGTCGGCACGACCTCCTCGGTTCCCGCGGGCACCCACTCCCCGCTCGCCGAAGCCCTGCGGCAGACCGCGGCCGAGGTGACGGCCGAGCTGGGCAGGGAGCAGAATTCCCCTGGTCACTGACGTTCCGTGAACTCCAGGTGTCCGGATGGCGAACCGCATTCACGGTCGAAACCGGAGCCAAGTAGCGTAGGACCCGATGAACCAGCGCACGCTTCTGATCACGTTGACCGGTCCGGACCGCCCAGGCGTGACCTCACGCCTCTTCTCTGTTCTGGCCGGATTCCCCGTCGTCGTCGCCGACGTGGAGCAGGTCGTCATCCGCGGCCGGCTCACTCTCGGCGTCCTCGTCTCCTACGCGGGCGACACACCGACCGGCACCGGCGGCACCCTCGGTGCCCTCTGGACCGCCGTCGAGCGGACCGCCGAGGATCTCGGTCTGCACGTGGAGATGTCCACCGGCTCCGACCCGAAGGAGAAGCGACGCAGGGGACGGCTCAACGTCACCGTGCTCGGCGCGCCGCTGCAGCCCGCCGCCATGGCGGGCATCTCGGGGCGGATCGCCGCGGCCGGCGCCAATATCGACCGGATCGAGCGCCTGTCCAGCTACCCGGTGACCTGCATCGAGCTCTCCCTGTCCGGCGCCGACCCCGACACCCTGCGGGCCGAGCTGGCCGTCGAGGCGCACGCCCAGCAGGTGGACGTCGCCGTGCAGCGGACCGGCCTGCACCGCAGGGCCAAGCGGCTGATCGTGATGGACGTCGACTCGACGCTCATCCAGGCCGAGGTGATCGAGCTGCTGGCGGCGCACGCCGGCTGCCTGGAGGAGGTCGCCAGGGTCACCGAGGAGGCGATGCGCGGCGAGCTCGACTTCGCCGAGTCGCTGCGCCGCCGGGTCGCACTGCTGGAGGGCCTCTCCGAGGAGGTCTTCGAGAAGGTGCGCGAGGAACTCGTGCTGACCCCCGGCGCCCGCACACTGGTACGGACGCTCAAGCGGCTCGACTACCGGTTCGCGATCGTCAGCGGCGGGTTCACGCAGCTCACCGATGCCCTCGTGGAGGACCTCGGGATCGACTACTCCGCGGCCAACACCCTGGAGGTCGTCGACGGCGTGCTCACCGGGCGGGTCGTCGGGGAGATCGTCGACCGGCCTGGCAAGGCGCGGGCGCTGGAGCGCTTCGCCCGCGAGGCGGGCATCCCGATCAGCCAGACCGTCGCCATCGGCGACGGCGCCAACGACCTGGACATGATCGCGGCGGCCGGCCTCGGCATCGCGTTCAACGCCAAGCCGGTGGTCCGCCGCGCCGCGGACACCGCGGTCAACGTGCCCTACCTCGACTCGATCCTCTACCTGCTCGGCATCCCCCGCGCCGAGGTGGAGGACGCCGACGCCGAGGACGGCGTCATCACCAACCGCTGAACACACCGGCCCTGGCCGCCTTCGTCCCCCGGACGATCGCGGCTAACAGGTCCTCGGGGCGGTCAGGGAGGCCAACCGTACGGCTTCGGCGCTGAGACCCCGCAGGGCGGGCCACGCGGCGGCGGCGTGCCTGATGCTGCGCCGCAGACCCGTCATCCTGTCGCCCGCCCCCTCGGCCAGCTCGTCCAGGCGGCGGGCGGCCAGCTCGTCCACGTACGCGCCGAGTTCGTCGAGGGCTCGGTCCAGATCGTCGGGCGGCGTTCCCGGCCGGTCCGTCCTGACCCCCTCGGCGGCCCTCTCCAACCGGTCGGCGACGAGGTCGAGGACCGTCACCGTGGGCCCGGCCTCGTTCCCGGGGGGCGGTATCGCGAACAGCGCGAGCGCGTTGTCCCGCAGCCGCCCGGCCACCGTCACCGCATCCCGCAGGCGCCGCGGCGCGCCGCCGCCCGGCTCCTTGTCCAGTCCGTCGAGCGAGTCGGCGAGCCGCCCGGCGGCGTCGGACGCCGAGGAGATCCGGGCGTTCACCTCCTTGGGGTCCTGGTCGATCAGTGACCGCACCAGCGCGGCGTGCCGATCGAGCATCTCCGCGATGGCGGCGGTCAGCGTGGCCCGGTGCCCCCTGGACCACAGCAGCCGGGCGAAGAGCAGCGCCAGCACGCCACCCATGATCGTGAGCACCACCCTGGCCTCGGCCGCGCCCCAGTCGAGCGACAGGGCGAAGTCGGCCAGCATCAGCGAGAGCGGTGTCGCGAGCATCATCCAGTATCCGTAGCTGCACCCGCGCAGTGCGAAGCCCAACGCCGCGCAGACGGAGATGAACAGCGTCAGATACAGATGCCCCGGCGCGACCGCCAGCACCACCGCCCCGGCCACCGCGCCCACGGCCGTGCCCAGCACCCGCAGCCGCACCCGATCCACCGTGTCGCGATAGGTCGGGCGGAGGCTGACCGCCACGGTCACCACGAACCACTTGGCGTAGTGCTCGTGGATCACCATCATCAGCACCATGGCCGCGGTCACCGCCAGGCCCACTCTGATCGGGTGGTAACCGGTCGTGATCACCGGTTTTCCCGACCGTACGAACTTCGGCAGGCGCGGCCCCACCTCGACGCTCTCCGCAACCTGCCGCTCCACCGAGCGCACGGCCATCGCGATCCGGTCCACACACCGGGTCACCTGCCCCAGCAGCGCGGCCGCGGGCAGCGGCGCATCCCCCGCACGAGCGGTTCTGCGGATCTCCTCCACCCTGTCGGCGAACCGCCCGACGGCGGCCAGCGCCCCCGGCATCTCGGCCGAGCCGCCAAGCAGTACCGCCTCTCGCAGCGCGCGGGCCAGCGCCCCGATCGCCTCGTCCAGCTCCCGGGTCCACTCCGTCCCGGCCCTCGCCTCCACGGCCGCCGCGCGCAACACGCGCAACGCGATCGTCTGCTGGAAGATGCGGGTCAGCGTGGCCGGGAGCCGCTCCGACGACCCGTCGTCCTCCCCGGCGACCCGGTAGAGGGAGAGCGCCGCCTCCAGATCCTTGAGCGCGGTGGCGGCCCGGTGGCGCAGCGACTCCCAGCTCTCGTCCGCGAGCGGTGCCCGCCCCCCGCCGGCCAGGAGGTCGGCGAGCGCCGTACCCGCCTCCTCCACGGTCCTGCGCAGCGGCCTGCGGCGGCGTAACGGCCAGATCGTCATGACCATCAGCACGGCCAGCAGGCCACCGCAGGCCGAGGCCCCCATGTGGAACAGAACGCCCATGGTGGAAGAGCCGAAGTAGGTCAAGGTCACGGAGAGGATCGCGGGTATGCCCAGCGCCCGCCAGTAGATGCCCGCCGCCGCGACCAGGCCGACCACCACGGCCGCGATCGGCCACGGGTGGGGGTGGATGAGCGCGCCGAGTCCGGAGCCGAGCGTGACGGTGGCCGTGGTGGTGAGCAACCTTCTGACCCGGTCGCCGTACAGCTGTCCGGGGGCGTCGCCGAAGAGCGTCAGATAGCCGCCCAGAGCCACCGAGGCGCCCTCCGCGAGACGGCCGAGGAGAACGCCGAGCAGCAGCGGGAGGCAGACGACCAGCATGCACAGCAGGCCGTACGTCCAGGCGGGAGGCCCGGAGAGCCGGAAGTCGGCACGCAGCATGTCGACGAGCCTGCGCATGCCACCCCCGATCCCGGGAGCTCCCCCGTGCCTCGTTACGCCTCGTTACGCCCTGGCCCTCAGGGCTTCTTGGGGCTCCATCTGGCGATCCCGCGACCGGCGTCGAGCTCCGCCCACTCGCCGTCCACCTCGATGACGGCGAACGCCCCTGGCGGGAACCCTGCGTCGCCGCCGTCCTCCTCGGTGAGCTGCCTGATCAGCTCGTGGACGCCGGGGTTGTGACCGACCAGGACCAGCGTGCGCACCTGCGGATCACTCCGCCGGATCAGCGTCAGCAGCTCGTCGGGGTAGGCCTCGTAGACGGCCGGTTCGAAAAGGAGGTCCGCACCGGGAAGGGCCAGGTTCGCGGTCTGCCGGGTGCGCACCGACGGCGAGCAGATCACCAGGTCGGGGCGGAGGCCCCGCGCGGCGAGGGCCTCACCGACCCTGCGGGCGTCGTGCTCGCCGTCGGCGCTGAGGGGACGCTCGCGATCGGCGAGACCCGAGGCGCTGACCGCCTTGGCGTGACGCAGCACGACGAGCGTGCGCGCCGTCATCTCGAAGCCCACATGGCAAGGCCCACGATCACCGCGAACACCGCGGCCATCGCCAGCAGGATGAGGATGAGAGTTCTGCCTCCGGAGGGCTGCTGTTCCATATCGGCCAGTTTCCCACCGAGACGGTCCGCACATGCAGAAGGGGTGCACGCGGCCCGTGCACCCCTTCGTCAAACATTGCTCAGCTGGAGACCTGCTCCGGCTCGCGGTCGCTGTTGTTCTCCTCCGTCGGGGCGATGCCCGCCGAACGACGCTTGGAGATGACCACCGCGGCGATGACGACGCCCACCGCGAGCACCGTGATGCCGATGCGCAGCGTCGGGTTGTCCGCGTAGGCCACCACGGCCGGGGCGATCAGCAGCGCCACCAGGTTCATCACCTTGAGGAGCGGGTTGATCGCCGGTCCGGCGGTGTCCTTGAACGGGTCACCGACGGTGTCACCGATGATGGTGGCCTCGTGGGCCTGCGAGCCCTTGCCGCCGTGGTGACCGTCCTCGACGAGCTTCTTGGCGTTGTCCCAGGCTCCGCCGGAGTTGGCCAGGAACACCGCCATGAGCGTGCCGCACGCGATGGCACCGGCCAGGAACGCGCCGAGCGGCGCGTAGCCGAGGGCGAAACCGACGGCGATCGGGGTCAGCACGGCCAGCAGGCCGGGCGTGGCCAGCTCCCGCAGCGAGTCGCGGGTGCAGATGTCCACGACCCTGCCGTAGTCGGGCAACTCCGTGCCGGCCATGATCCCCGGCTTGGTGCGGAACTGCTCGCGTACCTCGAAGACCACCCGACCGGCCGCGCGGCCGACCGCCATGATCGCGAGGCCGGAGAACATGAACACCACCGCGGCGCCGATGATCAGGCCGACCAGCACGTTCGGGGAGTCGACGCTCAGGCTGAACGTGCTGAAGGAGCCCAGCGCCTCCTTGACGGACGCGCCCGCCTTGACCAGCTCGCTCTCGACCGCCGTACGGAACGCGCCGAACAGCGCGGTCGCGGCGAGCACGGCCGTGGCGATCGCGATGCCCTTGGTGATGGCCTTGGTGGTGTTTCCGACGGCGTCCAGCGAGGTGAGGACCTGGGCGCCCTCGCCCTCGACGTCCCCGGACATCTCGGCGATGCCCTGGGCGTTGTCGGAGACAGGACCGAAGGTGTCCATCGACACGATCACGCCGACCGTGGTCAGCAGGCCCGTGCCCGCCAGTGCCACGGCGAACAGCGCGACCGTGACGTTGCCGAAGCCCAGCAGGAACGCGCCGTAGACGGCGGCTCCGATGACCAGCGCGGAGTAGACGGCCGACTCCAGGCCGACGCTGATGCCGGACAGGATGACCGTGGCGGGACCGGTGCGGGAGCTCTCGCCGATGTCCCGCACCGGACGGCGGTTCGTCTCGGTGAAGTACCCGGTGAGGATCTGGATGGCGCTTGCCAGCACCAGGCCGATGAGCACCGCCCCGATCGCGATCAGGCGCGGGTCGGAGGTGATCGCGGCGATCTCCGGACTCACCCCGGTCAGCCCGGAGAAGCTGGCCGGCAGGTAGAGGTAGGCCGCGACCGCGACGAGGACGGCCGAGATGGCCGCCGAGATGAAGAAGCCCCGGTTGATCGCGGCCATCGCGTTGCGGTCGCCGGCGCGCGGGGCGGTGACGAAGATGCCGATGATCGCCGTGATCACACCGATCATCGGCACGATCATCGGGAACACCAGTCCCTCGACGCCGAAGGCCACCTTGCCCAGGATCAGGCTGGCGACGAGCATGACCGCGTAGGACTCGAACAGGTCGGCGGCCATGCCCGCGCAGTCGCCCACGTTGTCGCCCACGTTGTCGGCGATGGTGGCGGCGTTGCGCGGATCGTCCTCGGGAATGCCCTGCTCGACCTTGCCGACCAGGTCGGCGCCGACGTCGGCGGCCTTGGTGAAGATGCCGCCGCCGACTCGCATGAACATCGCGAGCAGCGCGGCACCGAAGCCGAAGCCCTCCAGCACGGCCGGGGCGCTGCCCCCGTAGGTGATCACCACCACGGCCGCGCCGAGAAGGCCGAGGCCAACGGTGATCATTCCGGCCACGCCGCCGGTGCGGAAGGCGATCCGCATCGCGATCTTCTCACCCGACTCGCGGGCGGCGGCGGCGACGCGGACGTTGCCGCGGACCGCCAGCCACATGCCGATGAATCCGGTCAGCGCGGAGAACAACGCGCCGACGACGAAGAAAGCCGATCTGCCGATCCGCACGCCGGTCGTCTCCGCCGGGAGGAGGTACAGCAGGAACGGGATCAGGATGACGAACAGCGCGAGCGTCCGGAACTGCCGGGTAAGATACGCCGAAGCCCCTTCCTGGACGGCTCGCGCGATGTTTTGCATACGCTCGGTGCCTTGGCCGGCGGCCAGCACTTCCCGCACCAGTGTGCCGGCGACGGCGAGTGCGAGCAGTGCCACGACGGCGACCACGATCACGATGTTGAAGTGGTAACCACTCAGGGATACCGCTGGCTCTTCGACAGCGGCGAGATGGAGCACAGACATCCGACTCTCCTTGGCAAGACGGGAACACGTCCTGCCCGGAGTGCGCTGCCGAAGTGGTTAGACGAGCGGAGCGGCGCACATCCGGGATGGTTGGCAGTGCCGCTTCCAGTTGCAGACCCCCACGGAGGACGGCTCGCGTGCGGGCCGCTCCGAAGGATAAACCTTGGCCGGTCCCGGGAGTCTACGCAGCGAGGACGCGGATATGAAGCCTCTGCCTGCGGACAATTGACGCCGAGTCCAGCACCTTTTACCGACCGGCCTGCTTATAACGGCATTTCGCCTGTCACACCTACCCCACCAGCCTCTGTTTCCACCCAATTTCGGGTGGGAAAAATCGTGGTTATATTTTGTCCAAAACTGGGTTCCGCACGACGAACAGCCGGGCGTGTCCAGATGGACACGCCCGGCTGTTCGAAGTCTTCTGTCAGGCCGGAGACAGGCCGTTCGTCGCCGCGGGCCAGCTCATGCGGATGCACATGCCCTTCTGGCTCGGGTAGACCTGAACATCGTCGGCCAGTCCCACGATGACCGCGATGCCCAGGCCGGACATCAGATCATCGGGAAGTTGCCCGAACGGATCGTCGAACCCCAGGAGGGCGCGATCCTGCTCCAGTTCGTCACTGGGGGCGGAGTCGGTGACGGTCACCTCGAAGCGCCCTGAGTCATCACGTAGCTCGATACGGATCGGCTCTCCCGGACAGTGGAGGCGGTGCGCCTCCACGGCCCGCGAGCACGCCTCACCGACAGCGAGCCGTACCTCGTCCAGCAACGACTCCTGCACACCGGTGCGTCTGGCGATCGCCGTGGCGACCAGACGCGCCGTGCGCACGTGCGCGGGGAGAGCGCTGAACGTCAGTTCGACGGTAGCCACGACTACTTGTCTCGACCGTGAGCTTCCTTGGCTTCATCAACCGAGGCGTAGATACCGAAGACCTTCGTCAGCCCGGTGATCCGGAAAATCTTCAGGATGCGCTCCTGAGTGCAGACAAGCTCCAGTGAGCCATCGTGCGCCCTAACTCGCTTGAGCCCGCCGACCAGGACACCAAGGCCCGTGGAGTCAAGGAAGTCGACCTTCTCCATGTTGACGAGCAGGTGGAAATTCCCCTTGTTGACCAGGTCGATCAGGAGCTCACGCAATCTGGGCGCGGTGTAGACATCAATCTCACCCTCGACCTCAACGATGGTGAGACGGTCCTCGGAATGGTGGTCCAACTTCAGATCCACAGATCCTCCAGCGCCTTGCCTGCGAAAGTACCGATTCGAGCATGCCCTCCTGGGACCGGATGACCCCCGGACGACAAGCCCCGACGCGCGGCATTCAACCATGCGTACGCTCAGTGTCTATACGAAATCACGATTCCCGGCGACTCTGCCCACAGATGTGAGACTGAAACCAGTGACCCCGCCCTCATCCTCGCCCCTCCGAGCGGGTAACGCCCTCAATCGCCTGCTCGATGTTCCCGCACGTCGCGCGCGTGTCACCCATGTGGAACACGTTCCCGCACGTCAGGCCGGTAAGACCCGGTGGCCGGACTGGGTTGACCAGCGATTGGTTACGCGCTGGGCGAACCACGGCGTTTCTGGCCTGTGGCCGCATCAGGCCGAGGCCGCCGAGCTGGCCCACCGTGGCCAAAACGTGATCATCTCCACCGGGACCGCCTCGGGCAAGTCCCTCTCCTACCTGGTCCCGGCGCTTTCCGCGACGCTCGACGGCGGCACGATCCTCTACCTGTCCCCCAGCAAGGCTCTGGCCGCCGACCAGCTCCGCACGCTGCGCGAGCTCGACCCGCCCGAGCTCCGTGCCGCCACCTATGACGGCGACACCTCCTTCGAGGAGCGGACCTGGGTACGCAGGCACGCCAACTACGTCCTCACCAACCCGGACATGCTCCATCGCGGCCTGCTGCCCCGTCACGCCCAGTGGTCGGCCTTCTGGCGGCGGCTCCGGATGGTCGTCGTGGACGAGTGCCACGGCTACCGAGGCGTGTTCGGCTCCCACGTCGCCCAGATCCTGCGCCGCCTGCGCCGGATCTGCGCGCGCTACGGCTCACACCCGACCTTCCTGCTCTCCTCGGCGACGGCCAGCGAGCCCGGGGCCTTCGCGAGACGTCTGACAGGCCTCCAGATGGCCGAGGTGACCACGGACGCCTCTCCCCGAGGCTCGACCACCTTCGCACTGTGGGAGCCGCCCCTGACCGATCTGCGGGGCGAGGGCGGGGCACCCGTCCGCCGCCCCGCGACCGCCGAGAGCGCGGACCTCCTGGCCGACCTCGTCGTCTCCGAGGTGCGGACCCTGGCCTTCGTCCGCTCCCGGCGGGCCGCCGAGTCCGTGGCCCTCACCACGCGGGCCAGGCTCGGCGACCTCGTCGCCGACGGGAGCGTGCCCGCGGACCTGCCCGACAAGGTGGCGGCCTACCGGGCGGGCTATCTGGCCGAGGATCGCAGGGGGCTGGAAAAGGCACTGCGTTCGGGCGAGCTGCTCGGCCTGGCGACGACCAACGCCCTGGAACTCGGCGTCGACGTCTCCGGGCTGGACGCCGTGCTCATCGCGGGGTGGCCGGGAACCCGGGCCTCACTCTGGCAGCAGGCCGGGCGGGCCGGAAGGGACGGGCAGGACGCGCTGGCGGTGCTGATCGCCAGGGACGACCCCCTGGACACCTATCTCGTCCACCATCCCGAAGCCCTGTTCGGCAGGCCGGTGGAGACGATCGTGCTCGATCCCGGCAATCCGTACGTGCTGGGCCCCCACCTGTGCGCGGCGGCCGCCGAGATCCCGCTGACCCACGACGACCTGGACATCTTCGGCCCCACCAGCAAGGAGGTGCTCGCGGACCTGGTCGGTGACGGGCTGCTCAGGGAACGCGCCGCGGGCTGGTTCTGGACCAGCAGGGGACGCGCCACCGATCTCGCCGACATCCGCGGGTCGGGCGCCGCGCCGGTCCAGGTCGTCGAGATGTCCACCGGACGGCTGCTCGGCACCGTGGACGAGCCCTCGGCTCACTCCACCGTGCACGCCGGCGCCGTCTACGTGCACCAGGGAGAGACGTTCCTGGTGGCCGAACTCGACCTGGAGGCGGGGGTCGCGCTGGTCGAGGCCGGGGCCCCCGACTACACGACCTTCGCCAGGGATGTCACCGATATCTCGGTCATCGAGTCCCTCGGCTCGCACCCCCTCGGTCCTGGAGAGCTCCACTTCGGCTCGGTGGAGGTGACCAGCCAGGTCGTGGCCTATCTCAAGCGCCGGGCCCAGAGCGGCGAGCTCATGGGAGACGAACCCCTCGACCTGCCCCCGCGCACGCTGCGGACCCGCGCCGTCTGGTGGACGCTGCCCACCTCGGCGATCATTCCCCTGATCGAGGACGGCCTGGACCTCGGCGGCGCCGCGCACGCGGCCGAACACGCCTCCATCGGCCTGCTGCCGCTCTTCGCGACCTGCGACCGCTGGGACATCGGAGGCGTCTCCACCGAACTCCACGCCGACACGGGGCTGCTCACCGTCTTCGTCTACGACGGGCACGAGGGCGGCGCCGGCTTCGCCGAGCGCGGTTACGCCCGCGCGCGCGACTGGCTCACGGCCACCCGCGAGGCCATCGCCTCGTGCGAGTGCGAACGCGGCTGCCCCTCGTGTATCCAGTCCCCCAAGTGCGGCAACGGCAACGAACCCCTCGACAAGGCCGGAGCCCTCCGCCTGCTGGCCGTCCTGCTCTCCTCCGACGAGCTGCGGATGTGAGGGCCGCGGATGTGAGGGCCGCGGAACACACCGGCAGCGGGCCGGGGCGCCGGCCTGCCGGAGACTGTGACGGATCAGCTCGTATCGGGGGTGAAGCGATGCCCCGAGGGTGAGAGGCCATCGCGATCTCGTCGCTCGTCGTCGTTACGGTCCTCGGCCCAGAAATCGGTCGCGCCGGGCTGCGGGCGCTCCCAGAACCCGCTGTCCTCCATGGAACGGGGCGCGGGCGGAAGGTAGTCGTCCCACCGGTCAGCCGTCCGGGCCGCGGCCTGGCCGACATCACCGGCCTCGGAGAGCGGCACTGCGCCGGGAGCGGGACCCGCGTCCGGCCGTCCAGCGTGACCTGCCTGCCAGGTCTCCGCGTACTCGGCCTCCGCGTATTCAATCTCCGCGTGCTCAATCTCCGCGTGCTCAATCTCCGCGTGCTCAATCTCCGCGTGGTCGCCCTCCGCGTGCTCGCCCTCTGCCTGGCGGGTCCCCGCCCGCTGTGCCTCCGTCTCGCGGTCAGCGGCTTTCCGAACCGAGGCCAGCCGAACCGAAGCCGGCTGAACCGAGATCGGCTGAACCGGGGCATCCCTGATCGAGATGCGCTGAGCCGGGACGCGCCGGGCTGGAGCCGGCTCGGCCGAGACGTTCCGCTCCGGCACGGACCGATCCGGGGCAGACCGATCCGGAGACTGCCCGGGAGAGTGGGGGCGGACCGAACCACGGGAATCGGGCGACGGGCTCCCCGGGGCCAGGCCGGTCTTGACCACGGCGAGAATGACCGCGGGACGCCGTGGATCGACAGTGACAGCGATGCCGCCCTTGCCCGCCACACCACCCCTGCCGCCGCTGCCGGTCGTGCCACTCCTGTCCGCCGTACCGCCTCGGCCCGCCGTCCTGGCGTCCCCCGTCGAGTCCCTCCCACCGAGTGGCTCGGGCGTGAAGGGCGTGGTCTGCCCGTCGCTCCATCCACCACGGCGCCTGTCTCCGCCGGCGGAACCGTCCTCCGCGGCCAGTAGCCTGCGACGGATCCAGGCGCCACCGTGCGCGCCGAGAAGCAGCAGGACGAGAGCACCGGCGATGAACATGCCGTACTGACTCATACCGCCGGTCGGTACGTCAGATGACCCTGCTGTGGTGTTCGTATTCGGGGCGGAGTCCGCCTCGGTCTCGCCGGCCGCTCCGGAGTCGGGGGCACTGTCCGCGCCTTCCTTCTTCTCCCGATCGCCGCCGGTCCCCTCATTCGTCTCCTCGGCCGGCTCGGCGACCGACGAGGTGGCGTCGCCGCCGTTCTCCGCCTTTTCCGAAACCCCGGGCTTCTCCGTTGACGCGCCCGCTGTTCCCGACGGCCGATTCGAGGCCGCCGTGGGCTTCTTCGCGGGCAACTGCGGAAGGTCGTGGACTCCGGCCTGCTTGTTCTCGCTCCTGTTCCCGCTTTTCTCGGTGTTCTGCCGACTGCCCGTGTCGCTCTGGTGCGATCCGCTCCGGGTGCCGGAACTCTCCTGGCCGCCGGTTTTCCTGCCGCTCTTCGCCACCGTGGCCGCCGGCACCTTCACCGAGGCGCCGGCCGAGTTACCTGAGGAGAGCGTGCCGCCACCGCCGTTGCCGCGCAGGGCCCGCACCGTGAACCCGATCCGCTGTCCGGCCGCCTTCCCCGGAACGGCCAGGGTCGCCCTGCATGAACCACCGGAACACGCGCTGCCCACCCGCACGGACCCGACCCTGCCGGTCCGGCTCGTGGAGATCACGTAACCCTGCAGGTCGGGCTCGGCACCCCTGCTCCATCTGACGACCACCTGCTTGCCGTACAACCGGGCGCTCACCCCGCTCGGCGTCGCCGGAGGAACGGCCTGGACCAGGGTCCTGCTGGTCTGGTGCCATTCGGCTCCGAGCACCTTGCCCCGCTGTTCAAGCCTGATCCGGTAACTGCCGTTCCGGTGATAACGAGGATTCCAGGCGTAGGAGACCTTTTGATCTCCCTTCGCCACCTGCCTGCCATTGACGAAAAGGACCGCGTCGAACAGAAGATCGACTCTGCCGGAAAGGATCACTGTGCTGTTGGAGGTCACCCGGGACGGGGCCTTCAGCCGCGCCACGGCCTGCGCCGGATTCGCGGCGGTGAGCACGAAGGACATGGATATGATCGGCGCGATCACCGCCATGGCGACCAGTCTGCGAACTGTTGTCACGACGTTTCCCTTCGTCGAGAACCGCGCGCCAGTCGGCCATCCGCCACCCGTACGGTCACCCGGCGGCCAGGCCGTTCCCTCCTCCCGACCGGCTCGCACCGGCTCCGCCCTCCGGCCCCGAGGTCGCGAGACCGCCCGATGATGTCGTGTGACCTGGCGATTCGCATCTCACCCTCCCCAGGCCGATCGGGAAACAGCACGGATCACCGGTAAGCGGCACCTTACGTGAGCTTTCGGACTCTTGGACACGCCGTCCAAGAAGTCGTGATTTTATTGCGACCTTGTTTCCCGAAGGCTTCGTACACCCGGTTTCCTGAAGACTTCCGTCCGCCGATTCTCGGTGTCCGTCTGTGCGGAGCAGTGCTCTGCCGCGTTGCCGTCGCGGCGTTTCCTTGGCGGGGGCTCCCATTTCATCGGTGCGTGCCCGGCGCGGATGTCTGTTCCTGCCGCATCCGCCCTTTGAAGCCGTACTCAACTGCTTTCCGGTCGGCTCCCATCGGATTCCTGACGTGCTTTCCTTCACCGGCCTGAATCAGCAATGTGGACAGGGCCGGCACGTGCCCTGGCGTTGATCGCCACCTCTCCCTTCAGGGGAAGCGAGACGTCCATGGTCACCTCGATCTCCGCGATGCCGTCATTTCCCACGGAACAGCGGATGACCCTGACCCCGTTGTCCACAGCGAGCAGGGAGGCCCTCGCGCAACTCCGGTCCGGGTCCGCGAAGGCCAGCCGAGCGGCGGTGAGCGCGCTCAGGTCGGCGGCACTCTGCGCTCGGTGGCGCGCGACCCGAGCCGTGCCCGCGACCATGACCGCCGCCGCGACCGCGAAGAGCAAAGCCATGAGCCCGACCGTCCAGATGGTGGCCGACCCCCGCTCAGCCCCACCGTCATCCATATCCTGCGGGCAGGATCTGCCCTTCGTGAGGCGGCGGGAGCGGCTTGACGAGAAGCCGCTCTCCCCAGGAAGCGGAGGAGTCACGGGCCTACCACTCCAGTCCGGGCTCGGTGACGGAGGCGGCACTCGCGTGCACGGTGACGCCCGGGAGTGAGGCGCCCCAGCGCGGCCTGACGTTCACCGACACCTCCACCCGTGCCATCTCCGCGCTTCGGGTCACCACGACGGTCGCGCCCGCAGGAGCCACGGACAGGACGCTGCCTCGGACCCGCTCCAGCGATTCACCGCGCGAGGCGGCCCGAGCCCCGGCCCGGGCCGCGTCCACGCACTCCAGCTGCGCCTCGACCGCTGACACCGCCCACAGCCCGGCTCCCAGCACGACCAGGAGGGCGGGCAGCACCGCGGCCGTCTCCGCGGTCACCGACCCCCTGGTCCGACGGGAGAAGATCGCTGCCATGGGGAGGGTCATCCCGCCACGGTCAGCGCTCGGTTGATCAGAGTTGTGATCATCTGTTGGACGTCGGGACTCGTCACCACCTTGAAGAGAAGGGCGGCGAAGGCACAGGCGGCGATCGTTCCGACCGCGTACTCCGCGGTGGACATGCCACGATCACGGCGCGCGCCGGTGGTAAGCAGCGCCCACCGGGCACGCAGCCACCGCAACCGATCACGCCGCACACGAAGCGCGCTCGTTCGAGCCATCTGCTCCTCCTGGAGATCCCCGCCGGACCCACCGCCCGGCATCGGTCACGCCAGGGTTCTCCATGCGCCTGCGGTCCCGTCGACCCGAACGCCATTCTGTGGATAACTCCGTAGGCCAACCCCTCGATTGGGGATACCGCGCCCAGGCGCCGGGCAGTGCGCGCGGGTCGGCATGACCCCGCACGAACGCGAAGATGATCCATCACCCTTCGTCGGTGATGGCCCGCCGCCCTTCCGCGAGGAACGTCGGACTCTCCACAGCCAGGGAAAACATGGCACAACGCCAAAGCGCGAAACACCCTCCAACCGAAGGAGGCCACTTCAGGCCCTAGATGGTGAGATTTCAGGATGACTGTCCACAGGCCCCACCAATCTTCTGTGGATAACCCGGAGATTTGACGAAAAACCTGTGGATAACCCAAGGAGGCAGCCGACGTGACCGCTCGACCTGGCGGCATTCACAAACGGGCGAAGAATCACAGGCCATGTCATCCAGGCGAATGCTCGGGACGTCTCTCACACATCCCCACACGAGCGGGCCGCCTCGACATCGTCACCTGACCCGCCGTGGTTCCAGATCAGGCGGCCGAGCTCGGCGGCGAGGTTACCCGCCCTGCGCATCAGCCGGGTCGAGTACGGGCCGAGCAGGATGTCGCAGCGATTCGCCAGTCCGCAGAGCACGGCTTCCAAGACCTTCGGATCGCTCTGGTCGTCCTCGGCCACCAACTCCAGGGCACCAATCACGGCATGTCAGATTTCCAGGCCGAGCCGGGCCTGCGTGCCGAAACGGGCGTGCTTACCGGTCAGGGATAGGGCAGCTCCGATGGTGAGTGTCACCACCTCTTCACCTCGTATCGGAAACTGTGGCTGTCAGCGGACACGGTCGACGTTCACTGCCACCGCGGACGGCCAGAGCCTAGGGGCCTGGGCCCTAAGCACGGTCCATCAGTCGACGACCTGCTGATACGAGAGCTCGTAGAGGTGGCCACCCTTGATCAGGATTGAGGCCTCCACCGGCCGCCTCAGGTCGCTGTAGATCACCCGAAACTGGCGAAATACCGGTACATCGGTCGGAAGGTCCAGCCTCTCGACCTCCTTCGTGGTGGGTTGCCGAACCGAGATGCGGTCCTCGAAGTGTCGCTCCGGAAACCCGAGATCGGCCAATGCTTGAGGTGCCCCGCCGCGAATCTTTCCACGACCTGCCAGGGGACTTCCGGAGGCGATGTGGGGTGGGTAGTACGACCATGACAGCTCCACGGGCGCGCCGTCGTGCAGCAGTAGCCGGTGACGCATGATGACCAGATCGCTGTGCGGAATGGCGAGAGCCGCAGCGACGTCGGTCGGCGGTTCCACCTCGCCGACCTGAAGCAGCTCGTAGCTGTAGCCACGTGGAGCTGGGGCTTTGTAGGTAGCGGCTTCGACAACAAAGGGCTGCCCGTCTCGCACGAAAACGCCTTTTCCTGCGTGGCCACGTACGAACCCTTCCTCCTTCAAGGATTGCAGAGCACGCTGGATCGTCGCGTTGGCTGCGCTGAAGCGCGCCACCAGGTGTGGTGTCGAAGGGAGCTGCTGGCCCGGCTTCAGAGCGCCGGACATGATCTCAGCGCGCAGCTCTGCGGCGATCTGCTGATGACGAGGACGAGGGTCCAGCCGCCTTGCCAAGATTGTCAGGTCTCCTCATTGGATGATCATTTTGTATCGCAGTTCACGCCCGTCGGCGATCATCGTCATTACGGCGACCTCAATCGGCGCCCCGTCGTTGGTTCGTAGCACCCGAGTGAGGACCAGGACCCAGTCCTCCGGCCGGACATCAAGCAGGTCTTGCTCTGGAAGGGTTGAGGGGCGCGCTATGACGCCTTCCTCTGCACTGTGTGGTTGGTAGCCGAGTTCGGCAAGCATGGTAGGGGCTCCGCCCGGAATCTTGCGCGCTTCGGCCAACGGTGTGTCGCGGGCGATCGTCACGGGGTAGTAGGAGTCTGCGAGTTCTGTCGGACGCCCGTCCAGGAGTACCAGTCGGCGACGAACAATCGCGGTGTCCCCTGGATCGAGGCCGAGGACTTGAGCAACCGCTTGTGGCGGGTGGACCTCTTCCACGGTGCGGAGTTGATGAGTGCCGATGTGACCTTGCTGAGCGGCCTCTTCCGCCCAGGGATCTGACTCTCCAGGACGGCGAGGTCTCACGTAGGGCGCAGAAACGCTGACCCAGCCTGTGTCCGCCATGCGCTCCTCCATGGTCACGAAAGGCCATTTAGCAGCCACCGTACCGGTTCGACAACATGCCGGGTTGGTTGAGGATAGCCACTTCAGCATGAGTACATCATTGCCGCCTTTCGCGAATGGCAGTAAGGTTGGCGAACGAGTCGGCGCCCGAGGGCTGGGGTATTCGGTCCCCCTCCAGACACAAGTCGGGCCCGGCAGGCGCTCGCAACGCCGTACCGGACCCTTGATCAGGAATGAGGCCCTGACCCATGAGCAACCGTAGTACCCCGGTCCTCAACCGGACCACGGCGAGCGGCTGCGGCTGCTTCGCCGAAGCCCCACCCATGCCGATGGGTTGCGCCGTCTGCGGGCACGCACCCTATGCACACGGCTGCCCCCGCCAGACCGCCGATCACGAGTACGCGCAGCCGTCCGGTGAGCTGATGGCCGAGCGCTTAGACGTGCGCCGTCAGTTCGGCCTGGGCCGGACCCTGCCGACCTTTGAGCCCGCCCACGAGGTCACCGCGCAGCCGACGCCGCTGGTGCCTGCGCCCCGCCAGGCCGAGCGCGAGACGGCATTGGCCCACACCCGGCCCGCCGGGCGTACGGACACGCGCCGCCCGGTCATGCCCAGCGCCCACCCGCACCGGCCGGTCGAGACACAGGAGAACCGCGCGGCCCGCCTTGCGCTCGCCCGGGATCCGCGCGCCCGCCGTCGAGCCCGCGTCGCGGCCCGCGCGCACGAGCCCGCGCCCCACAGCGGCGCCCCATCCCTGAACGTGGGCCAGGAAGCGAGACGCCTGCGACACGCAGAGCCGATAGCCCGGCCGCCGCTCACCCCGGTGCCAGGCGTTCCCGATGTGGCCCCCCACCCGCCGCACCAGACTCTCCCGCCGGGGCTCGCCGTCACCCCCGGCCGGGACCACTCCCCGGACGCCCCTTTGTCCTGGCGACAGCATCCGCACTGGCAGGAGGTCGCGGCATGAACACGACCCCGGAGCGGGGCGACACCCCCGCGTGCAGGTGCGGTGGTGAACCCGCCTCCCCGATGACCGCCGCCACGCCGTCGACCGCCGTGCAGTACGCCCAGGACCTGGCCGCCGTACTGGCCGAGGTTCACCACATCCGCGCGGACGTCCACGAGCTCGCCTCCGGCAACGCCATCGTCTCCGTCCACCACGGGCTGCTCGCCTACACCGATGGCGAGAGGTTCTGGTGGACCAGTCCCGAACTCAACCGCGCAGGCAGCCCGCTGCTCAGCTCCGAGCCGACACTGCTCGCGGCTGCCGGACAGCTCGCCGAGCACTACGCCATCCTGCGCACCAAAGACGCGGCCGATGTGGTGCGCAATGGACTGCCGCTGCTGGCCGACGTGATTCTGGCCGAGCATGTCGACCCGCGCTGACGCCGACGCGGCCCGAGCCGCCCAGCAGGTACAGAAGTACGCGCCCACCTGGCTGGTCATCTGGAGCCTGCGCCACCGGCGTTTCGAGGCCTGGCAGTGCACCGACCCGGCGCGCTGCCACATCGTCCACGCGACCAGCGCCGCTGAGCTGTGGGACCTCATGGAGCGAACAGAGCTCGCCCTCTGGCGGACCTCACCGCACGACGCCACGCCACCCACACCCGATGCGGCCGGTCGTCCGGGTTCGCCACTCCCGGTGGCCCCGGAGCTCGTTCCCCACTCTCGCGCTCTGCCACCGGGCCACCCCGAACGAGCTCCGGAGCCATGCCCCTCGTCGCAGGACAGGAGCCGGCCGTGATTCCGCCCTACGACACCCCTGCGGGCGATCGGCTGAGCGCGGCCACCTGGCACCCCGGTGCCATCGCCGCCCTCAAGCACCTGCGCACCGAGCTCCACACCCACCGCATCTATCCGACCATCTCCTACGACGAAGGCCAGCCCCGCCTCATCGTCAGCGCCGGGCTGACCGTGTGGACCGACCAGGCGGGCACAGTCTTCTGCTGGGGCACCTCCTTCATGGAGGAACCCGCCGACCAGGCACCGGCCGAGGACCTTCCCCAGGCCGCGCGCCGAATCGCCGGACGACTCGGGAAGCACTACGCCGAACCCGCCTCACCCTGAGCAGCGCGGCGGCACGGCGATCCACCTCCCGTGCCGCCGCACCCCAACTCTCCGCAGGCAGTGGCGCACCACCAGGGGCCGCTCGCGGGGTAGACGGCCAGACGAGGCTTTGACCATGGGTTCGTCCAACCACGGCGGTGCCCCGTCAGGGGTGGCGGGGAGCATCGCCCAAGGCGGGACAGGAAAGACAGACACCGTCTGGTCTGAATCTGTACGGCTAGTCATCCTGAACGCAGACACACGGTAACCAGCGAACCCCACCCCTTTTCGGTCACTTTGAGCACTTGTTTCGTTACAAGCTCTACCAGAGGGAGAACCGTGAAACGTCTCATCGTCGACACCCACGCCAGCTCCTGCTACTTCCGGACATCGGTCGGAGGAGACGAGCGCAAAGCACTGGTACAGATCACCGAACGCTGCAACCTGCACTGCGCCCACTGCTTCGTCTCCTCCGGCGACTGGGGCGAGCACATGCGCCTGGAAGACCTCGTCGAGACCGTATTCCCGCGGCTGCGCCGCGCCCGGGTCCAGCGCCTGACCCTGACCGGCGGCGAACCGTTCGTCCACCCGAACATCATGGACATCTGCCGCGCCGTCGCCGACATGGGGCTTCCGCTGGGAATCTGCACCAACGCCACGCAGACCACGCCCGAGCAGATCACCGCCCTAGCCGGCCTCGGCAACGTCCACATCAACGTCAGCTTCGATGGGTTCCGACCCCAGAGCCACGGCAAGTTCCGCGGCAATGTGGCCTCCTTCGAGACCACCTTGGCCACCGCCCGCGCCTTCGCCGAGGCGGGCCTGCTGCAAGGACTGCTGTCCACGCCCAACGCACTCACCCACGTGGAGGAGTTCGCCGCACTGTGCTCCTTCGCCGTCGAAGTCGGCGCCGAGTACGTGCTGATGAACCCGCTGTCGTCGTTCGGCCGCGGAGTGAAGAGCCAAGGCCGCCTGGCCGCCGACACCGGCAAGATGCGCGCCATCCATGACGTCACCGAACAGTTCCACGAGCAGGGCATCGATATCGTCCACATCCGCTTTCCCAACGACGACGGCAAGCCACTCGCCGGCTGTGACGCCGGCAAGCTCATCTACGTCTTCGCCGACGGGCTCACCGCGGTCTGCCCCTACCTGGTGTTCGCCGCCCGCACCCCGCAGTCGCCCTACTCCGACCGTGAGTTCCTGGTCGGCAACATCCTGCACGAGGAGGTCGCACAGGCCCTCGACGCCTACAACCTGACCGGCACGCTCGGCATGGGCGCCAACCCCACCTGCGGCTCCTGCTCGATGAACACCGCTTGCGGTAAGGGGTGTCCGGCCGCGCTCATCTCCCGGGGGCAGCGGATCGGTGAGGTGGACACCGAACAGTGCCCCGTCGCCGACGGCCCCCTGTTGCAGATCACCACCCGCCCGTCATGACCGGCGGCCTGTTCGTCGCGGTGGAAGGCCCCAACGGCGTCGGCAAGACCACCGCCGTCACACGCCTGGCTGACCGGCTTCGCGCGAGTGGTCGAAACATCCACGTGACCACCGAACCGTCCGACACACCTCTGGGGCGTCTGATCCGCACCAGCGAAGGCGCACTGACCGGCCGGGCCTTGGCCCTGGCGGTGGCCGCCGACCGATACGCCCACCTCGACGCCGAGATCCTCCCGGCACTCGCCGACGGGAAGATCGTGATCAGCGACCGCTACGTGCAGTCCTCCCTGGTGCTCCAGCGCCTCGACGGCCTGCCCTTGAGAGAGATCTGGCGTTACAACGCTCATGTGTCACCCGCGTCCCTATCCTTCTACCTGCACCACACCCCCGAAGTGCTATGGCAGCGGTTGGAACAGCGCGCTAGGCGGTCACGCCTGGAGCGTGTCGGCTCGCCCCGGCGAGAGCTCGACCTGTACGAGGACGCGTTCGGCTTTCTTGCTGCTCGCGGCTGGCGTCAGGCCCGGATCGACTGCCGTGATCTGACCCCGGACGGCGTAGTGGCGCAGCTCCTCCAACACCTGGAGCAGCTCGAAACGTGATACGAGATGAGGTGAGCCAGATGGTCACAGCGCTGACCGTCAACATTGGGGCCGCGTCCAGGGAGCGCGCCGCGCTGCTGCTGCGCTGGCTCACCTCCCGCCCCGAGGATATGTTCCTGCTGACCGAGACCAGCGCGGGCACCGGCACCGCCTACCTGCTGGAGCAGTTCCTGCGTGCGGGTTATGCCGTCGTCAACACGCCTGACGTCAACGGCGAGCGAGGGGCAGCGCTGGTCAGCCGGATCCCGCTGATCCAGGATCGGCGGGATCCGTTCGACCAAGTGAGCATTCCCGGCCGGGTCGCCACCGCGGTCCTCGACACGAATCCGCGGACGTGGTTTCTCAGCGTCTACGTGCCCAGCCGGGACCGCAGCGCGGATAAGACCGCCCGCAAGGAACTGTTCATCGCCTCCTTGCTCAAAGCCCTGCACGAGCTGCCCGCCGAGCAGCGCGACCACCTGGTGATCGGTGGCGACTACAACGTGATCGCCACCGACCACTCCCCCCTCCATCCGGGGTTCCTGCCGTTCGAATTCGGCCTGCTGGACACGTTGCGCGCTCAGGGGTTCGTCAACGCCTACGAGCACTGCTCACCCGAGACGCAGGCGTACAGCTGGATCGGCCGGACCGGAGCAGGCTACTGCTACGACTACTTCCACGTGGGCGCGGCCCTGGCCGACCGCATCGGCGGCTGCGCCTACCTGCACGAGACCCGCGAACTGGGCCTGACCGACCACGCCGCGGTCCGGCTGGACCTGGCCCTCGACGCCATCCGCCTGCCGTATGGGAACCTCGCCGAGCCGGACGAGATCGCGCTGTTCTAGGCCAACGCCAACGCGGCGCGGACCAGCGAGTCGTAGGTGTCAGTCGTGCGTTCCAGCTCAACACCCAGCGAGCGGGCGAAGGTGTCGAGTTCCTGCTGTACGGCGGTTCCGGATTCCTCACCGCTCACCGTACGTTCGATCTCGACGAAGATTCCTGCGTGCTCGACCTCGTCGACGCAGATCGCCATGTCGCCGAACGTCGCGGTCCGCCGGGTCTTCACGATGCGGACCGTGGGATGAAAGCCCATCGCGAGGATGGCGTGGTGCATCTGCTCCCGATCAGTGACTTCGGTCTCGTGTTCCAGGCACGCCATCGCGTTGTCCAACGGGCGCTTGATCGTAAACAGGTGCCGCTCCTGCTGTGTACGCAGCCGGGCGAACGTGGCCCCGAGCTTGCTCTGCTCATAGGTCCACCCGTTCTCGGCATACGCCTGGTCATCCTGCCGCGCCGGGGACGAGAGGAACGCCCCGCACCGGGCCAGCGCTTCTTCCAGAGCCGACAGATCGCGCACCCGGTACTTGACCTCGATCTCCCGCACCTCGTGTGTCACGTCGGCCTCCTGTGTCTGCTGTGACGCAGGGAGCCTATCGAGAGCACTCTCAGCACGACGTGAAGTCCGCGTACACGGCTGACCCGACTGCGAATGGCCGCACATACAGACGCCCCGGCAGGCCGCTACCCCGGCACGGACGGGTGTGCCGAGCAATTGATCGGCCAAGACCATATCGGCCGTGACCTTGGTGGCGGTCGTCAGGGAAGGAGCACCTCGCCGGCGAGGCCGGCCACGACGGGGATGATGCCCAGGAAGACGAACGCGGGCAGGAAACAGAGTCCCAGGGGAGCGACTGCCTGGACGCCGACCCGTTGGGCGGCCGCCGACGATGCGGCGCGGACGGCACGGCGGAAGTCGTCGGAGAGCCTGGTGAGGACGTCGGCCACCGGTGCGCCACTCGACGCGGCCCGGCTCATGGCACGGGCCAGCGGGGCGAGCGAGCGCTCGGAGGCCAGGGCCTGCCAGGCGCTCTCCGGTGCGGCTCCCAGTCTCAGCTGGCCGCTCACCCAGGCCAGTCTCTCGCCCAGTGGTCCCGCGATCGCCTCCGCCGTGACGTCGACGGCTCCGGTGATCGGCTGGCCCGCGCGCAGGCAGGCGACCATGAGATCGGCCGCCAGCGGCAGATCCGCCGTCAACCGTCTGCGTTCCTCGCGCAGTTCGGGTGACTCTCGCCGCCGCAGCACCGCCAGCGCGATCCCGGAACCTGTCGCCCCGACGACCGCTCCCGGCAGACCTCCTACGGCCAGGAACGCCGCCAGCCCCACGGCGAGGGCCGCCGTGATCTCACCCCGGCTCGGCCGCCGCCTTCCCTCCGGATCATGCACCATCCCGGCGAACGGGCCACGGGCCGCTCCCGCAGCCGGACCCCGAGCCGTCCTCGTGGACAGCCCCCGGCCTGTCCACGCAAACGAGTCCCGAGCCGCTCCCGCGAACGGGTCTCGAACCGTCCCCGTGGCCGGAAGAACCGTGGGTGCTTCGGCCTCTGGCCGTATCTTCGGAAACCCGGCCAGGTGTGCTGAGCGCCGTGCGCGGCGGAGCCGGTCGGCGGGTTCACGCCGGGCGATCCACAGCCGGACGGCGATTCCGGCGAGCACCACGGCAAGCAGAGCGATCACTTTCTCTCCTTCTCGCGAACCGGACCGCGGGGACGTCAGCCCCGCTGGGCTTGGGCGACCAGGCAACGGGTCCACCACAGGCCACAGGCGTCGAGTGCGAGGCCGGCGACCAGACAGCCGACGCCCGCCGGACCGCCGAACAGGAAGTGCAGCGGGCGCATGCCGAGGCCGGCCGCCATCAGCAGGCCGAGGATGGGCAGACCTGCCAGCAGGCGGGCCGTGGCGCGGGGTCCCGCGAGTTGGGCGGCGACGTCCTGGCGATGGCTCTGGGCCTCTCGCAGGGAGGCGGCGACACGATCGACAAGGGCGGCCAGGCCGGCCCCCGCCGTCACGCTCACCTTCCAGCAGGCGGCCAGGGCTCGGAAGGCCTCGCCTCCCTGTTCCGGCGCCACGGCCAGTAAAGCGGCGGGTACGTCACCGCCGTCCCTCGCGGCCGCGACCAGCGGGCGCAGCGCCTCGGGATCGGGAAACCCCGCCGCCCGCACGGCCCGCGCCAGCGCGTCACCGGCGGCCCGTCCCGCCGCCAGTTCGGCGGCGAGGCCCTGACAGAGCTCGATCGACGCGATCCGCCAGGCCGCCGCGCGCCGGGAGGGCCGCGAGTGAGCGGCGAACCTCTCCCGCAAAGAGGGCGAGGCGACCGGGCCACGACGGCGCAGGCGGCCCAGGCGGGCGGTGCCGGCATCCGCACCCGTCCACAGCCATGCCGCCAGGGTGACGAGAACCAGGGCGGCTGCCGTCATGACGCCGGCCGTGACATCGTTCTTGGGGCCGTTCGGGACGTCGGCTCACCGGGACTCGGGCGGCCGGCGACGTCCAGGTGCGTCTTCCGGCGAGACGGGGATGTGGGGACACCGGAACACGGGCTCGAAAGGCTTGGGGAACCCGAGGCGTCGGGAGAGGCCTCTCGTGGAAGCGCGGGAACCCGGATGTCCGGATCCGAGCCGCCGAGAGCCTCGGAGGCCGCGGTGTCCCGGTAGGAGGTGACCGGTGCAGGGCTCGTGCTCTGGGGGGCCTCGGACGGCCCGTACGACCGCGGCGGGCGGGGTGACGGGTAGGGCCTGCGGCGGGGAGCCGGCGAGGCGGGGATGCCGGGTGCTCGGGCTGCGAGGGCGGGCAGGCCGGGGCCGGGAGTCATCCGGCCGTCCGGGGCGAAGGTGAGGGCCGGTTCGGCCTCCACCAGTCCCGAGGGGCGGCGGATCATCATGCAGATCTCGGCGACCCGGCGGCGCCCGTCGGCGTGGTCGCGAGCGAGGTGGATGACGACGTCCAGGGCCGCGGCGATCTGGCTGTGGACCGCCTCCCTGCTGAGACCCGCCGCGCATGCCAGCGCCTCCAGACGGGGTGGCACATCGGTCGCGGTGTTGGCGTGCAGGGTGCCGCAGCCTCCCTCATGACCGGTGTTCAGCGCACTCAGGAGGTCCACGACCTCGGAACCCCTCACCTCACCGACGACGAGACGGTCGGGGCGCATTCGCAGGGCCTGACGGACGAGGTCACGCAGGCCGACGCCACCGGCGCCCTCAAGATTGGCCGGGCGCGCCTCCAGGCGGACGACATGGGGATGTAGTGGTCTCAGCTCGGCGGAGTCCTCGACCAGCAACAGCCTTTCACCGGGATCCGCCAGGGAGAGCAGGGCCGACAGCATGGTCGTCTTGCCGGTCCCGGTACCACCGGTGACCAGGAAGGCGAGCCTCGACTCGATCACCGCGGTGAGAACGGCGACGCTTTCCGCCCCGATCGCGCCCGCCTCGACCAGATCGTGAAGGGTGAAGGTGCGCCGGGGCGGGAGTCGTAAGGACAGGCAGGTGCCGTTGGGCGCCACGGGCGGCAGGACGGCGTGCAGCCGGACACCTCCCGCCAGGCGGGCGTCGACATAGGGGCAGGCGTCGTCGAGGCGCCTGCCCGCGGCGGAGGCGAGCCGCTGCGCGAGCCGCCGGAGCGCGTCTTCGCCGGGGAAGACGACCGAGGTCAGGCGCAGCCCGTGCCCGTCGTCGACCCACACCTCGCGCGGGCCGTTCACCAGCACGTCGGTGACCTGGGCCTCGGCCAGCAACGGCTCCAGTGGACCCGCTCCGATGAGATCGGCGCACAGGACCCGGGCCACCGCCAGAATCTCCGCGTCGCCGAGCATCGCCCGCTCGGCCCGCAGCGCTACCGCGACGTGCGCGGCACTGGGCTCGACTCCCGTCCTGGCCAGCCGTACCCGGACCGCCTCCACCAGCTCCGGCGAGACCGTCACCGCGCTCTCGGCCCGTTTCACCTGTCCGCCCCGAGCTGCTCGTGCAGGAAAGCGGCGCAGAACCGCCCGAGAGAGGTGCGACGGCCGAGTGGGGGAACGTCCCCCCGATCAAGCGCGGCGGCGAGGCGAGGCTGGTCGGGGAGGCTACCGCCGTGCGGGACGCCGAGCGAGCCCGTCACCACGTCGTCGTTCAGGACCCCGCTGCGCACAACGGCCCGCACCTCACCGGTGTGCTCGCGCAAGGAGGCCAGCACCTGTGCCGCGGCAAGCACGCCGCGCACGTCGGCGGTGACGACCAGGAGGGTGGTGCCGGCACGGCCGAGCGCCTCCACCGCGGCCTGGTCGAGGTGGCGCGGCAGGTCGACGACCACCAGCTCGAAGCCCCTGCGCCCCGCTTCGAGGACCGAGCGCATCGCCTCGGCCGGGATCGGCTCGACCTCGCCCCGGCTGAAGGAGAGCAGCGTCAGCCCCGCGAAGGTCGGCAGGGCCGCCTGGAGCGCTGTGCAACTGACCCTGCCCTCGCGGGCGACCAGGTCCGACCAGCGCGCTCCGTCGGACTCCTCCTGGCCAAGGAGGAGATCCAGACCTCCGCCAAGCGGGTCGGCGTCGATCAGGAGGGTGCGGATGCGCCGGCGGGACGCGGCCAGCGCCAGCGAGCCCGCCAGCACGCTGGCCCCGGCTCCGCCGCGCCCGCCCGCGACGCAGACCACGAACCCCGGCTTGGCGGGTGGCTCGACGACGTCTGCGAACTCGTCGACCAGCCGGCGCTCCGCGGCGGGCAGCTCCAGCACGGCCTGGGCACCGACCGCGACGCACCTGCGCCATGTGTCGGGGTCGTCGCAGGTGCGGGTGACCAGGAGAACACGGTGACGAGGTGGCGGTCCGGTCGAGGCCAGCGCGCCTGCCATGTCGTCACCGACGACGACCAGCGGAGCACGGTTCCAGTAGGGCCGGGCGTGCGCGGGCGCGTGGGCGACGTCAAGCTCGGCTCCGGCCGCGGCGGCGATGCGGAGCAGGTCGTCGAGCAGATCATGGTCTTCGGTGATGACCAGCGGGCGGTCCACTGATGCCTCCTGGGATACGGGGACCCCACCCTCCGCGACGGCTCCCCATCCCCGAGGTACCGAACGCCATACTGTGGACAGCCGGCTCCAGGGTGGCCCTGCCTGTGGAAAACCAGCGGCCAGGAGGTCGCCCCCGAAAGGAGCCGTACGAGCGCGGAAGACCTCGGACAGGCGGGCAAAGACGAACACCTCAACGGGCCTGCTCACACGTTCACGCGCCGACGCGCCACACCGAGAGCCCGCACCGAAGAGGACCTCGTACCGGGCAGGAGCCCTCCACCGCGGAGAGGGCCGGAAGGACGGTGCCACCGAGGCGGGAGTGGCGGCCGGGAAAAGAGGCGACCCCCGCCGGGGGGAGGACGGGGGTCGCCGACCGGTCCGGCTCTGGGGGGGTAGAGCCGGTCCCGTTTCAGAAGAAAGCTTCAACGGCCAACCAGAGCATGGCAAAGGATTGCGGTGGCAACCTGTACGCAGTTACTCCGGTTTGGGGAGATACAAACTCATGCTGCCCGATCAACTCAAGTTTCGTCGAGGAGTAATCCTCATTTTCCAGTAGTTTTTTTAATGTAACGATCCAGTCTCCGGATACCGCCCGACCCGGGCACACTCCCGGCACGGGCGAACCGCGACTACGTTAAGTGATCACCACCGGAGCACGACCCCGCCCGCACGGACGGCGTCGGTCGGCCTCGCGCGACGCAAGACGGCACACAGGTGGGTCTGCTGATTAATGTTCCTCGATCCGCAAAGGTTTTGCCCCTAGGGGTTCCCATCAGCGCGAATCGGACGTACAAAGGTTGCACGGACCATGTGTCCGGGCACGACCGCTGGGTACCCACGCGCCGTCAGCCGCGGGAGGCGCGTTGAAGCGGGCTTGTCCCGTTTCAACGATTATCAGGTGCACGCTTGGTAACCCGGTAGGAACGTGCCGACGACGGCGCCCCCTATCAGGGGCGCCGTCGGCTCGTGTGGACAGGTGTCCGTAATCGATGACCGCGGGTGATCGAGTATGCGCGGGCGGCGTCCCAAGCCGCCCGGCCGTCCCCGCCGGGATCGGGATCAGCCCCGCTGCATGGCCTCGCAGATCGCCGTGGCCTCGCGCACGCCCAGGGTGACCGCCGTCGCGCAGTGTCGCACCCAGGCCGCGACGCCCTCGGGGGTACCGCTCAGGTACGACCGCAGTCCCTCCCCGTAGGCCGGGCCGAGTTCGAGATGACCCACCTCGACGGCCACCAGCGATTTCGGGTCCAGGCCGAACTCCACCAGCGTCAGCCGCTCCGCCGCCCGCGCGACCAGCCCGTCCGCCGACCCGAACGGGCGCAGCACCGCCAGCTCCGCGTGCACGACGGCGGCGAGCACCAGCGCCGGCGCCTTCGAGGAGGCCGTCACCAGCTGGACGAGACCGTCCACCCGCGCCACCGCCTCCTGTGGTTCGGGCGCGGCACCAAGACCGAGCGGATCGGGCGCCTCGGCCGTGGCCCTGGGGCGGCCGAGATCCTTGGTGAGCCCGGAGGCGGCGAGCGTGTGCAGCCTGGCCAGCACCTGGCGGGGCGCCGTGCGCCAGGTCGAGCCGAGCCGCCCCAGCTCGGCCGAGACGCGCAGCGCGCCCTGCACCACCGGGTCGGTGGCCTCGGGGATGACATCGAGCGGGATGTCCACGCCCTCCAGTGCGGCTGACGCACGAGCACCGCGCAGGGCGGACCTGGCCGACACCTCCGGGCTCTTACGCCGCAGTACGCGGTGCCCGTAAAGCCGGTCGACGGCCTTGCGCGCGTCGGTGACCGCCTCGGACACTCCGGGCATTCCTGCGATGACAGCCAATGGGTCGCTCACGCTGCCCGACCCTATCGGGGCCGCTCGGCGAGACCTCGACCAGGCCGCGGGGTCACCCCCGGCGGCTCGGGAAAACCGCTGCGGAACCGTTCGCCGAGCGCATGACACCGTCCGGCGCATCACCGTGTCAATACGCATTGAATAACGCCGTCTACATTCCTACGGTGTCGAAAACACAACATTTCCAGAGTGGCCGTTTCCACAAAATCAAGCGTTTTGAAGGCCTATGAGGCCTTGTCACCGATTGGTACAGACCTGTCTAGACCTCTTGTGGCGAGCACCGGTGGCCTGGTGAAGTGGGACACGACCAGTCGATAGCAGTACGTGAGGAGTGCGTAGTGGCCCCGGAGACCCCTGGTTCCGAGTCTCGTGAGACCCAGGAGACGCTGTCGAACCTGCTGAACGAGACCCGGCGGTTCGCACCTCCCGCAGGCCTGGCCGCGGCCGCGAACGTGACCGCCGACGCCTATGCGGAGGCCGAGCAGGATCGCCTCGCCTTCTGGGAGAAGCAGGCCGACCGCCTGACCTGGTCAAAGCGCTGGGACAGTGTCCTTGAGTGGAACCCGCCTTTCGCCAAGTGGTTCGTCGGCGGCGAGCTCAACATCGCCTACAACTGCGTCGACCGCCATGTGGAGGCCGGTCACGGCGACAAGGTCGCCTACTACTGGGAGGGTGAGCCCGAGGGCGACAGCCGCACACTCACCTACGCCGACCTGCGGCGCGAGGTCTCCAAGGCCGCCAACGCGCTCTCCGAGCTGGGCGTCGGCAAGGGTGACCGGGTCGCGATCTACATGCCGATGATCCCCGAACTGCCGATCACGATGCTGGCCTGCGCCCGGATCGGAGCGATCCACTCGGTCGTGTTCGGCGGGTTCTCCTCCAGCGCGCTCAGCGGCCGGATCAAGGACGCGGACGCCAAGATCGTGGTCACCGCCGACGGCGGCTACCGTCGCGGCGCGCCCAGCGCGCTCAAGCCGACCGTGGACGAGGCGGTCGCGGAGTGCCCCGGCATAGAGCACGTCCTGGTCGTGCGGCGGACCGGCCAGGAGGTCGGCCAGACCGACAAGGACGTCTGGTGGCACGACGTGGTGGACCGGCAGTCCGACGTCCACGAGGCGCTGCCGAACGATGCCGAGGATCCGCTCTACATCCTCTACACCAGCGGCACGACCGGTAAGCCCAAGGGCATCCTGCACACCACCGGCGGCTACCTCACCCAGGCCGCGTACACCCACGACGCGGTCTTCGACCTCAAGCCCGACACCGACGTCTACTGGTGCACCGCCGACATCGGCTGGGTGACCGGCCACTCCTACATCGTGTACGGCCCGCTGGCCAACGGCGCGACCAGCGTCATCTACGAGGGCACTCCGGACACCCCGCACCGCGGCCGGTTCTGGGAGATCGTGCAGAAGTACGGGGTCACGCTGCTCTACACCGCCCCGACCGCCATCCGCACGTTCATGAAGTGGGGCGACGACATCCCCGCCAAGTACGACATGTCGTCTCTGCGGATCCTGGGCAGCGTCGGCGAGCCGATCAACCCCGAGGCGTACGTCTGGTACCGCGAGCACATCGGCGGCAACCGTACCCCGGTCGTCGACACCTGGTGGCAGACCGAGACCGGCGCCATCATGATCAGCCCGCTGCCCGGCGTCACCGAGGGCAAGCCCGGCGCGGCCATGCGCCCGCTGCCGGGCATCACCGCCGACGTGGTCGACGACCAGGGCCGAAGCGTCGGCAACGGCGGTGGCGGCTACCTCGCGATCCGCGACCCGTGGCCGTCGATGCTCCGCACGATCTGGGGCGACGACCAGCGCTACATCGACACCTACTGGTCCCGCTTCGAGGGCATGTACTTCGCGGGCGACGGCGCCAAGAGGGACCAGGACGGCGACATCTGGCTGCTCGGCCGGGTGGACGACGTCATGCTCGTCTCCGGGCACAACATCTCCACCACCGAGGTCGAGTCGGCGCTGGTCTCCCACCCGAAGGTCGCGGAGGCGGCCGTGGTCGGGGCGACCGACCCGGTGACCGGGCAGGCCATCGTGTCGTTCGTGATCCTGCGCGGCGATGCCGTGGAAGGTGCGGACATCGCCGCCGAACTCCGCGCCCACGTGTCCAAGACACTGGGCCCGATCGCGAAGCCCCGCCAGATCCTGGTGGTGCCCGAGTTGCCCAAGACCCGCTCCGGCAAGATCATGCGGCGTCTACTGCGCGACGTGGCGGAGAACCGCAGCATCGGCGACGTCACCACCCTGGCCGACAGCACGGTGATGAACCTCATCTCGGAGAAGCTGCCCAGCGCCAAGGGCGAGGACTGAGCGAACCGGAGGCCCCGGGTGGACCAGGACCCCTGGCCCCCCCGCGGCCCCCGCCCCCCTCCCCGCCGC
>NZ_JBEXGU010000014.1:0-91358 GCF_040607515.1 Streptosporangium sp. NPDC005286
CCGAGGTCGAGTTCGTCGACCTCGGGCGCCGGTACGACGGAGTCCGAGGAAGGCCGGTGGCGGTCAGCGACGGCCGATGCTCAGGACGGGCCCGGTCGTGTCCGTGAAGAAGTCCTCGCCCTTGTCGTCGACCACGATGAAGGCGGGGAAGTCCTCGACCTCGATCTTCCAGACGGCCTCCATGCCCAGTTCGGGATATTCCAGGACCTCCACCTTCTTGATGCAGTCCTGGGCGAGGCGGGCGGCGGGGCCGCCGATGGAGCCGAGGTAGAAGCCGCCGTGGGTTTTGCAGGCGTCGGTGACCTGCTTGGAGCGGTTGCCCTTGGCAAGCATGATCTTGGAGCCGCCGGCGGCCTGGAAGCGTTCGACGTAGGAGTCCATCCGGCCCGCGGTGGTCGGGCCGAAGGAGCCGGAGGCGTAGCCCTCGGGGGTCTTGGCGGGGCCGGCGTAGTAGACCGCGTGGTCCTTGAGGTACTGCGGCATCTCGCCGCCCGCGTCCAGGAGCTCGCCGATCTTGGCGTGCGCGATGTCGCGGGCCACCACGAGCGGTCCGGTCAGCGACAGACGGGTCTTGACCGGGTACCTGGTCAGCTCGGCGAGGATCTCCTGCATCGGGCGGTTGAGGTCGATCTTCACCACGTCGTCCGACAGATGCTCGTCCGTGGTCTCGGGCAGGAACCTGGCCGGGTCGGTCTCCAGCCGCTCCAGGAAGACCCCCTCGGGGGTGATCTTCGCCAGGGCCTGGCGGTCGGCGCTGCAGGAGACCGCGATGGCGACGGGGCAGGAGGCGCCGTGCCGGGGGAGGCGGATGACGCGGACGTCGTGGCAGAAGTACTTGCCGCCGAACTGCGCGCCGATGCCGAGCTTCTGGGTGAGCTCGAAGACCTTGGCCTCCAGGTCGGTGTCCCGGAAGCCGTGACCTGCGGGGGAGCCTTCGGTGGGGATGGAGTCCAGGTAGCGGGCGCTGGCGTACTTGGCGGTCTTCAGGGCGAACTCGGCGGACGTGCCGCCGACGACGATCGCCAGGTGGTACGGCGGACAGGCGGCGGTGCCGAGGGAGCGGATCTTCTCCTCCAGGAACTGGAGCATCCGCTTCTCGTTGAGCACGGCCTTCGTCTCCTGGTACAGGAACGACTTGTTGGCGCTGCCGCCGCCCTTGGCCATGAACAGCAGCTTGTACTCGTCGGGGTGGCCGAGCGGGTCCTCGGCGTAGAGCTCGATCTGCGCGGGGAGGTTGGAGCCGGTGTTCTTCTCCTCCCACATGGTGATGGGGGCCATCTGGGAGTAGCGCAGATTCAGCCGGGTGTAGGCGTCGTAGACGCCGCGGGAGATGTGCTCGGCGTCGGCGCCGTCGGTGAGCACGTGGCGGCCGCGCTTGCCCATCACGATCGCGGTGCCGGTGTCCTGGCACATCGGAAGCACGCCGCCCGCCGAGATCGAGGCGTTCTTCAGCAGGTCGAGGGCGACGAAGCGGTCGTTCCCGCTCGACTCGGGGTCCTCGATGATCTTGCGGAGCTGGGCCAGGTGGGACGACCGCAGATAGTGGGAGATGTCGTGGACGGCGGTCTCGGTGAGCAGTCGCAGTGCCTCGGGCTCGACCTCCAGGAACCTGCGCCCCGCGGCCTCGACGACCCGCACCCCCTCGGTGGTGATCAGGCGGTACTCCGTCTCGTCCGGTCCCATGGGAAGCAGGTCGGTGTAGTCGAACTCGGGCATCGTCGTAGGTCCTCCGTGCGGGCGCCGTTTTCCTAGAGGGTACGGCCCTCGCGATCGTGCCCGACCTTCGCGGTCGGGCGGGAGGCGACTCTCCCCTGCTCCATCCGAGCGCCAGGGGTCAGATCGTATGAAAACTACATATTTGGGACAAGCATTAATGGCATATGCGTCTTTTGTCCACACATGTCCGAAGAAACGAGAGAAGCTGGAAAGGGGCCGGGCCGAGCGTCCGGTGGAGGTTGGGAGGCATCATGGACATCGGAAACACCATCATGACCGGTGACATCATCCTGCTGATCCTCGTGGCCGTCTTCGTGGTGGCCGGTCTCGCCATATCACTGATAGCCATCACGCTGACGAGCATCAAGGAGGGCAACGGGCGGACTCCCCAGTGGCCGGTGAGCTGGCCGGACTCTCAGCGGACCGTCCCCAGGCAGCGGATCAGCGCCGAGTCCGGACAGGCGATCCTGCCCCCGCACCAGGGGGCGGTGCCCCTGCAACGGGCCGACAAGCTCACCGAGCGGATCAGCCTGCCCCCGCAGGACGACGCGTCCTCGCAGGCGGTGAACCTGCCCCGGCAGCGGGTGCACCCGCTCTGAGGCCGATGACGATGCCGGTGACCACGAGCGCCGCGCCGAGCAGGTCGGGCACCGAGGGCGCACCGAGGCCTAGGATCGCGCCGGTGACGATGGCGCCGACCGGGATCAGCCCGGCGAACAGTCCCGCGGTCCCCGGGCCGAGCCGGGGCAGGGCGTCGTACCAGAGGAGGAACGCCACGGTGGTCACGATCAGCGACTGGTAGCCGAGGCCCGCGATCTCGGGTGCGGTCGGCACCCGGATCATCGCGGTGCCGTCCGCGAGCAGGCCCGCGATGACCAGCAGTGGCACGGCCAGCGCCGCCGAATAGGCCGAGACGCGCACGGCGCCCAGCTTCGGCAGCAGCGGGATGGCCAGCATGGAGAAGCAGATCTCGCAGCCCAGCGCGCCCAGCGACCAGAGCAGTCCGGCCAGGTCACCGCTGCCCAGCCCGGTGGCCACCGTCGCTCCGGTGACGACGACCGCCGCCGCCAGCAGGAGCCGGGGTGAGGGGCGCCCGCCGAGCAGGGCCAGTGCCAGCGGCACGGTGCCGAGGACGGTGCCGACCAGGGCCGGGCCGCCGTGCCGGGTGGCCTCGATCACGCACACATTGAAGATCACCAGCCCCGTCAGGGAGAGTGCCGCCAGCAGTGTCGTCTCACGAGGCGTGAGCCGCACGAACCGCAGCCCCGCCATCCAGGTGACCGCGAGAAGGACCGCGGCCGCCAGCAGGTAGCGCATGGCCTGGCCGCCGTAGACCGGATAGTCCCCGATCACCCCGGAGACCCCCGCCAGGGTTCCCACCAGGAACATCGCTCCCGCGGCCTCGCTCAGGCCGCGTGACTCCGGCCGGGAGGCGGTGCTGACATCCACGTTCATGTGCGGAATGCTAGGAAGCCAATGGCTCCCCTGTCGGGTCCAATGAAGCATCGAAACAGAGGACCAATTGGCCGATCTGCATCTCGTCGTCGACCGTGCGGCGGGCGGCGTCGCCGCCCAGATCGCCCGCGAGCTCCGCGAGGCGGTGCGGCGTGGACGCCTGGCGGCCGGGGTCCGGCTGCCCGCCAGCCGTGAACTGGCCAGGGACCTCGGGCTCTCCCGGGGGGTGGTGGTCGAGGCGTACGAGCAACTCGTCGCCGAGGGCTTCCTGATCTCCAGGACCGGGGTGGGCACCACGGTGGCCCCGGCCGCCGGCCGCCCAGCGGCCCTTCCCGGTGGTCTTTCCGGCGGCCTTTCCCAGCCGCAGGACAGTGCGCCCTCACCCGCCGATCCCGGGCCGACGAGTCCTGCGGAGGGCCGCGAGCCGTATCACGGGCGCCGCTCCACCGCGCCCGACCTGGGGGCGTTCCCCAGGGAGCGGTGGCTGGCCTCGATGAGGCGTACGCTCGCCACGCTGCCCGTCGAGGCCCTGGACTACGGCGACCCCGGCGGTGTCCTCGCGCTCCGCGAGGAACTGGCCGCCTACCTCGGGAGGGTCCGGGCGGCCGATGTGGTCCCGGACAACCTGGTGATCGTGGGCGGGGTGGCTCAGGGGTTGAGCCTCACGGTCCAGGCGCTCGCGGGGAGGCTTCCCCGGGTCCGGGCGCGGCACGACCTCGACTGGTTCGTCCAGCGGGTCGAGTACCCGGTGCCCTCCCCGGGCCGGATCCTGCTGGCGGTCGAGGATCCGGCCGGGGTGCGCCAGCTCCCGCTGCTCCGCGCGGCGGGAGCCGACCTGGTCGCCGTCCCCGTGGACGACGAGGGCATCGATGTCGGGGCACTGGCCGAGACCGGGGCGCGGGCGGTGATGCTCACTCCCGCGCACCAGTACCCGACGGGGGTCGTGCTCTCGCCCCGCCGCCGCGCCGAGCTGATCGAGTGGGCCGTCGCGACCGGCGCGATGATCCTGGAGGACGACTACGACGCGGAGTTCCGCTTCGACCGCGACCCGGTGGGCTGCCTGCAGGGGCTGGCCGCCGACCGGGTGGTCCTGGTCGGGAGCGTCAGCAAGTCGCTGGCCCCCGGGCTCCGCCTGGGCTGGGCGGTCGCCCCGCCCCGGATCGCCGAGTCGCTGCGGCTGGCCCGTGGTGAGCTGGACATGGGGTCGCCCGTCCTGGAGCAGTACGTCCTGGCCGACTTCGTGGCCACCGGCGACTACGACCGGCACCTGAGGAGGATGCGCCGGCAGTACCGCGCCCGCCGCGACGCCCTGGTGCTGGCCCTCGGCGAGCACCTTCCCGAGTTCACCGTGCGGGGCGTCTCCGCCGGGCTCAACCTGCTCGCCGAGCTGCCGTACGGCTGGGACGAGGCATCGGTGGTGGACAGGGCCGAGGAGTGCGGGCTGGCGGTCGAGCCGGTGGGGCCGATGCGGTACGCCCCCGGTCCGCCCGCGCTGTTGATGGGCTTCGCCCGTCTGCCCGGACGCCGCGCGGACCAGGCGGTCCGCGCCCTCGCCAGTGCCCTAGGGGCGCGCGGCGAGTTCCGGTTCCGGCTGGAAACCCCTGGCTAGGAACACGATCAGGGCCACCAGGACCACGGCGGGTAGGAACGCCACGCGGACGTTCACCGTGTCGTTGAGGGTGCCGACCACGGCGGCGCCGACCAGGAAGCCGACGTAGTTGAACATGTTGACCCGCGCGATCGCGGTCTCCGCCCCGGCGCCGAGGCGCCCGGCGGCCGAGAACGACTGCGGGGCGATGACGGACAGGCCGATGCCGATCAGGCCGAACGACACGACGGCCACCACGACGCCGGGTGCGACGACGACGCCCAGCGTGCCCACGGCCGCGATCACCGCGCCCGCGCGGACGACCGGCGCGGGTCCGTACCTGCGTACCGCGAGGTCACCGGGGACCCGCGCCAGGAGCATGGTCGCCTGGTAGACGAGGTAGGCGAACGGAACCAGCCAGCCGCTCGCCGCCAGCGCCTTCTCCATGTAGATCGTGCCGTAGTTGGAGACCGCCGCGTCCCCGACGTACAGGAACGCCATCGCCAGGCAGAGCGGGATGATCGGCCGCCACGGCACCCTGGCCGCCACCTGAGCGGCCTGCTCACCGGCCTTTTCGGCGTCCCGCCCGTAGAGGCGGGGGAGCATGACCACGGAGATCACCGCGCCGATCAGCACCGGGACGGAGAAGGACCAGCCCAGCTCGACGCCGAGCGCGCTGAAGGCGGAGTTGAATCCGGCGCCCAGCATCGAGCCGACACTCCACACGGCGTGGAAGCCGGTCAGCACGCTCATGCCGTACCGGCGCTCCACCGCGACCGCCTGCATGTTCATCGCCGCGTCCACCGCGCCGACGAACAGGCCGAACGCGGCGCTGAGCGCGTACAGCCCGGCGAGCTGCCCGTTCCAGCCGGACAGCGCCACGATGACGCAGACGCCGACCTGGGAGACGCGCAGGATCGGGGCACTGCCGTACCGGCTCGCCAGCGGGCCCGCGATCGCGCTGCCCGCACCGGCGATCACCGGCACGAGCAGCAGGACCAGGGTGAGGTCGCCGTCGCTGAGCCCGAACTTGTGCTGGAGGTCGATCACATGGGTGAGCAGGGTGGCGAAGCAGAGGCCCTGGACGAAGAAGGCCGCCCAGGTCGCCACGCGCGCCTGTCTGTCACGCGGGAGGGGCACGACGACCTCCGGAGAACATGAGGGGGGTTCAAGTTCTCGTCAGGTTAGGTGTGCCGCCCCCGGCGGTCAATGCCCCGCGGCGCTCGGGCTCCGCAGTCCCGACACCCACCGTGGATGTCGCGTTCGTCTCGCGTCATCACCGGTCGTCGGCGTCGTTCGGCTCCCCCCATACCGGGCGGCTCACATCGGGAGCGGGGAGGGCGGAAAGGATCGCGGTGACGCCGGCCCAGTCGGCGGTCTTGACCGTGTCGTTCATGAGGCGGATGAGTGCGGGGATGTCCTCGTGGGCTTGCAGCAGCGCGTCCGTCCCCCTCATGACCTGGCTGGAGACGGCCTCGTACCCCGTGCCGCCGCCCTGTCCCTTGAAGAACTTCCTCCCCTCGGGGCCGCCGCCCCAGAAGTCTCCGATGTCGTTCAGCTCCGCGGCCGCCTGCCTGACGATGTCGGCGAGCTCCTCTTTCTCGGTGTCGAAGGCGTTCGCGACGGACCTGAGGTGGTCTGAGGAGATCTTCAGGGGCGGGCGGGAGCCGCCGATGGGCGCCGTGGGTTCCCGCGGGTCCGGTACGGACATCCGGTGTCACTTTCCGCGAGGTCAGCCCGCTGGTTTGTGAGCCATCGTGAAATAGAGCAGGGTCCTGCCCAAGGTCTCCTTCAAGGTGGGGACGAGCTCCATGCCGCTCTGCCCGTTCAGGAGGTCGTAGGTGGGGCCGTAGCCGATCGAGCCTCCGGCCATCCTGGACAGGAACGCCTGCACATCGGCGTTTTTGCTGATCGCCTGAACGCCCGGCCTGGCCGCGTCGAACACGCCGTAGAAGACGACCGAGGCGGCGAATTCCTTCAACGCCTGTTTCGCGTTGTCGCCGAGCGAACCCGGGTCCTCGCCCCGCAGGGCGCGGACACCGGCCACCACGGCGACGTCCCCCACCGCGAAGAACGTGCTGCCGATCGTGTACTCCGTGAGTTTGGTCAGCACGATCTTCGCGATGGCGTGTTCGAGCAGCTTGGCGAGGAGTTTCGCCTGTGCCCGCCGGATGAGGAACTGTGTTAACTGATAGGCCGCTCCGGCCTGCCAGGGAAAGGTGGTGAGGAAGACGAAGCTGGCGAGATTGGCCAGGGCCGCCGTGTAGTACGCGTGCTGCGCCGTCTCGATGAGTTCGGCGTACTCGTCGCACGCCTCGCTGTTCTGCCTGCAGGCGAGGGCGAGCCGGCCGGGGAAGCTCGCCGTCTGGGGGTGTGTGTAGAGGCCGGAGACGACGGCCTGTTTGAACGCCTCCACGCCCTCGCCTCCGTTCCGCTTCCACATCGCCTCGGCGAACGGGTAGGTGTTGTCCGGGCTCTTCTCGAACCGGTCGGCGAGCCGTGCCCACACATCGCGGGCCTGGCGAGCGCCGGCCGGGTCACCGTCCGGATATTCGACCGCGAGCATCGTGAAGACGAAGCCCGCGATGCCCAGCACTCCGGTGCCGTATATCGAGGCGCGTCCGGGATTGATGTTCAACGAAGGACAACCGGGGGGCTCGCGGCCGTCACGTGGGGAGAGGGCCGTACCACGCTCATCGCCTGTCCTGAGGCGGCAGGACGGTTTCGAGCGGGGTGCCGGTGACGAATGGGTCCACCAGTCGTCTCATCTGGTTCCCGGCGTCGCGGGCCGCCTCGTCGGCCGCCTGGAGGACGGCCTCCGCCAGCTCGCCGGAGCCCAGTCGCATGGCACGGGGGTCGATCGTGAGGCTGGTGAGTGCGCCCGTCAGCGATGTCTCGGCGGTGACGCGTCCTTGTGCCGCCTCGCCTCGGCCGCGGACCTCGGAGACGCCTTTTTGAAGCTCCTCAAGCCCGGTGACCTCGTCGTGGAACCGCTCCAGCAGCCTGTTGAGCTCTTCGTCGCCGTTCCGGCCGAGCATTTCCATGGGGGATCTCATAGCGCTCCTGAACGTCGGGCAGTCGAGTGCCTGGAGTGACCAAACGGGTGACGTGGCGAGGCGGCCCGCCGGGGGCTCCGGCTCTGGCCCGCCCAATGTAGATCACGAAAACGAGATTTAGCAATTTAACCGGTAGGTAAAGCGGGTTTTCTGGCCGGGGTCCGCGACGAGGCATGGCTCCACCGGTTCGCCGGAGATGCTCCGGGGGCCGCGCAGGCCGGGGGCGAGGGGGCGCTCAGGGCGGCCCCGCAGGGATTAGGGTCGGGGGGTGGAGAGTCCCCGCCCGCCCGCGAACCGCCGTCACAACCGTGAACCTGCTCCCGCCGACCTGAGAGCCGGAGATGCCGATCGAGAGAGGGTGGCCGCCGTACTGGGCGACGCGCTCGCCGACGGACGTCTCGGCCACGACGAGTACGACGAGCGCGCCGAGGCGCTCTACCGTGCCCGCACGCTGGGAGAGCTCTCCGCACTCACCGCCGACCTGCTCCCGCCCGAGGCACAGCCGCTCCGCACCGACGTCGGCCCGGTGACGGCCCTGTTCGGCTCCCAGGAGCGCAGCGGCCGCTGGGTCGTGCCGACCAGCTTCTCCGCCACCGCGATCTGCGCCAACGTCAAGCTCGACCTGTGCGAGGCGCTGCTCCAGTCCAGCCGGGTGACCCTGCAGGTCACCGTGGTGGGCGGCACCCTCACCCTGATCGTCCCCGAGGGCGTGCGGATCGAGATGCCCGCCTCGTCCTTCATGGGGGGCAAGAAGAACCAGGTCCCCCCGGCCTCGCCCGACGGCCCGGTCATCGAGATCACCGGCGTCGTCACGCTCGGGAACATCGTGGCCAAGTCCCCCAAGCGCCCTCGCCGCCCCTGGTTCCGTCGCTGACCACCGCCCTCAGCTGGCGCTGTCGAAGTTGATCGCGCTGTACGCCCGCAGCTTCCAGAGCTGGTGCTCGCTCTCGATCTTCCGGATCGTCCCGGAACGGCCGCGCATGACCAGGGAGTTGGTGACGGCCCGCCCCGCGCGGTAGCGGACGCCCTGCATCAGCTCGCCGTCGGTGATCCCGGTGGCGGCGAAGAACACGTCGTCGGACCTGACCAGGTCGTCGGTGCTCAGTGTGGCGTCGAGGTCGAGGCCCGCGTCCAGCGCCCGGCGGCGCTCGGCGTCGTCCTGCGGCCAGAGCCTGCCCTGGATGACGCCGCCCAGGCACTTGAGCGCGCACGCGGCGATGATCCCCTCCGGCGTGCCGCCGATGCCGAGCATCAGGTCGACACCGGTGCCCACCCGGGCCGCCATGATCGCACCGGCCACGTCGCCGTCGGTGATGAGCCTGATCCGGGCGCCGGTCTCCCGGATCTCCCGGATGATCTTTTCGTGGCGGGGCCGGTCGAGGATGACCACGGTCACGTCCGAGGGCTCGCCGCCCTTGGCGCGGGCCACCGCGGCGATGTTGTCGGCCACCGGCGCGTTGATGTCCACGGACGAGGCGGCCTCGGGGCCGGTGACCAGCTTGTCCATGTAGAAGACGGCGGACGGGTCGTACATCGAGCCGCGCTCGCTGACCGCGATCACCGAGATCCCGTTGGGCATGCCGAGCGCGGTGAGCCGGGTGCCGTCGATCGGGTCGACGGCCACGTCGCACGCCGCGCCGCTGCCGTCACCCACCTGCTCGCCGTTGTAGAGCATCGGCGCGTTGTCCTTCTCACCCTCGCCGATCACCACCACGCCGCGCATCGACACCGTGTTGATCAACTGGCGCATCGCGTTCACCGCGGCGCCGTCGGCGCCGTTCTTGTCACCCCGCCCGACCCAGCGGGCCGCGGCCATCGCGGCCGCCTCCGTGACGCGGACCAACTCCAGGGCGAGGTTGCGATCAGGGGCGTGCTCGCCCGTGGCGAGGGCGGCAGGAACGGACGTCTGATCGGACATGGTGGGAAACCCCTCTCGTGGTTAATGCAACGATCGTAGTTGGCGCCCCTCTGACCGGTCGGCGGAGGATAATGTGCCCACCATGAGCAGCGACGCAGAACGGCTGGTGAAAGGCGTGGGCGCGCGGACCTCCGAGCGGGGTGCCGCCACGCGCGCCGCGTTGCTGTCCGCCGCCAGGGAGATTTTCGTCACAAGCGGATTCGCCGAGGCCGGGGTCACCGACGTGGTCGCCCGCGCGGGAGCGAGTGTCGGAAGTCTTTACCATCATTTTTCCGGCAAGGCCGACCTCTACCTCACGCTCTTCGACGAGTTCCAGGTCCGGCAGACCCAGCGGACCAAGCAGGCGGTCGGTGAGGCCAGGGCGGCCGGCGAGAGCGATCCGATGCGGCTGTTCATCGCCGGGGCCCGCGCCTACCTGGAGGGTTGCCTGGCCGAACGGGAGATCTCCGCGCTGTTCCTGCGTGGTGACGGGCCGCCGGGGTTCGAGGTCATCGTGCGCGACCGGCTCCGGCAGTGGGCCAAGCGCAACGCCGCCCTGTTCGAGGGGGACGAGGGAGCGCTGGTCGTGGTCCTCACCGGGGCGCTCGCCGCCGCGGTCTCCGAGGTCGCCCTGTCCGACGACGAGGACGCCTCACGGGCGCTCGTCGAGGACGTGCTGGCCATCATCGCCCAGATCCGCCGCCCCTGAGGGCGAACCACCTCCCTGAACAGATAGTGTCGACAGTCGTGCGAAGGTTCACTCAGGGCTTCTACGGCTATGTGGTCGCGATGGCGGTCTGCCTGGCCGCCGTCGGTCTGTTCCTGCTGGTCACACCGCAGAGCAGGACCGAGCACATCCCCAGGGTCGACTACTCGATCGCGCTGGCCGACCTGCGCCGTACGGCGCCCTTCCAGATGTGGGCCCCCGAGCCCGTCGCCGCCGGATGGGTCCCGAACAGCTCCCGGAGCACCCGGGAGAACGGCGCCACCACCTGGAAGCTCGGCTTCGCCACCGCCAAGCGCTTCCACGCGATGCTCGCCCAGAGCGACGAGAAGCCCGCGGCCGAGTTCGCCAACAGGCTCTCCAACACCTCCACGGTCACCGGGACCGTCCAGATCGACGGCGTGACCTGGGAGCAGCGGGTCCGCGAGGACAAGAACCAGCGCTCCCTCGTACGGTTCCTGCCCGACGTCACGATCGTCGTCACCGGCACCGCCCCCTGGGACGAACTGTCCGCCCTGGCGGGCTCCCTCAAGCAGCAGCCGAGGAACGACTCCTAGCCGAGTGGTTCCGAAGTGATCAGCGGGCGGCCCGGGCGCCGGGGATCGCCGCCGTGACCGGCCACGTGCCGTCTGCGTTCATACCGTGCTCGATGACTCGGCTGCGCGGCGCCTTGTCGAGTTCTTGATGTTTCCCTCCTCGGTCGAGACGGACCTGCTCGGGATGACGCCGAGGCTTGGTGCCTCGACGTTCTCGATCGTCTCAGCGTGCCCGGTCGCTCCAGGAGAGGTCGGCCGCTCGGTCGCCAGCTGAGCGAGAGCGAGCAGCAGGAGTTCGCTGCTGGACCAGTCGGCGCGGTCGCCGCGGCCCAGTTCCACGACGTGCCGCATGACCTCATCGGGGGCAAAGCCCAGCGCGGCGGCGATGTGTTTGGCAGCTTGCAGAAGTTCATGGTCTCGGGCCGCCATGAGGTGGTCCTACCCTTCGGTGCAGATCTGGTCGGCTTCGAGCTGGGCGGTTCGACATCGGTCAGGGAACATCAAGGGTGTCCGATGCCAGGTCAGCGACGACTGCGATGTGCTCTGAGGGCCATGCTCCGCCGACGGGAGCATCGCCGGCGCATTGCACGGAGCAGACACGACCAAGTCCATCAAACGCCCATGCCTCCTTCCCGTCCAGACTCTCCCGATGGGAAGCGACACCGACGACAAGCCCGGCGAACGCTCTGCCGGCAATCCACAACTCTCGTGAACGACCGGTTTCGTGAGGTTCGCCATCGCGGCGCCGGCCGCTTCCACCGAGCAGGCCGGCGCGGACGGCTACGGCCCACCGCGGGCCCAGGCCGCGCTCGCGATGGCCGTGCCGGCACTCACCACCTTCCTGCATGAACCTGATGGCCAGAGGTCGAGACCGTCCTAATCGCCGGGGAGCCCTTCGCCGAGGTGGCCGGCCGGGCCGAGGCCCGCTGGGGTCCGCCGGCCCGGACCGGTTACAAGGTCGCCCTGCTCACCGGCACGATCCCGCACGTGTTCGAATCCGCCCGTCAGGACGGGGCGTTTGGGAAGGATCCCGTCGCCTGAGGAGCGGCCCGTCAGGCGGCGGCGCAGCCAGGGGGTGAGATGTGTCGCCGCCCAGCGGAGATCGGCGAGCAACGCCGTTCTGCTCCGGGGCGGGTCGGCAGGGGGCGGGGCGGCGGCGCGGCCGAGAGTGGCCAGGACATGGTCGGCGACCCGGCGGTGGCCCAGCGGGTTGAGGTGCAGGCGATCCTCGCTCCACAGCTCGTGACCGTCGAACGCCCGGTCGCCGAACAGGTCGACCAGGTAGGTCCCGCGCCGCTCGGCCACCTCCGTGACCAGGTCGTTCATCGCGATGATGCGGGGCCGCAGCACCCGGGGCAGTGGGAGTCGCACGCTCATGTCGGGAAACCGGAAGAGCACCACGTCCGCGCCCGACGTGCGCAGGCGGCCGACCACCCGGTCGAAGCGGTCGTGCATCGCGGCCGCGTCGAAGCCGCGCCGCAGCGCGTCGTTGCCGCCCGCGGCGACGCTGATGAGCGATGGGCTCATCGCGACCGCCGCCTCTACCTGCTCTGCGGCGACATCGTCGAACCTGCGCCCCCGGACGGCCAGGTTCGCGTAGCCGAAACCCGGCGAGCTGAGATCCGCTGCCACGAGATCCGCCCACCCGCGGAACGTGCCGTCGGGAAGCGGGTCGCCGACCCCCTCGGTGAAACTGTCGCCGAGCGCGACGAAACTCGTCACGGGGTCCACTGCGGGTCACGTCCAAGGTGGGCGGCCAGCCGCTGATAGACCGATGCGCTGTCAGGGACCTCGACCAGGTGGCCGAACGCCTGCCCCGGTCCACGGCTCAGCGGCATTTGGAGCACCATCTCCAGCGCGGCCTCCGCCAGATCCGGGGCCAGGTCGCCGGGCCGGCCGAGAGCACGGGCTGCGTCCCAGCCGTGCACGACGCCATCGATGAAGTGCATGGAGACGGCGAACGCGCCGGGGAAGACACCGAACTCGCGCACCTCCACCTGCCGTTCGAGCATGCCCTCAGCGGCGAACGCCTCTGTCACCAGGTCGACGGACCGCTGGAAGTCCTCGTGGGGATCCGCACCGAGCACGCCGCTGTCCCACACCGAACGGTCGGGGGGAGTGCCGCTCGCGGCGGCGGCGAAGCCGAGATTTTCGCAGACCTGGTGGCGGATCAGCCCGTGCAGGGTCCAGTCGGCGCACGGTGTGGGCCGCCTGAGATCCTCAGGAGTGACAGCGGCGACGACCTTCCCCAACGCGTCGCTCGCCCGCCGGTCGAGTTCGAGAATGTCCATGCGGCTCACCCTAGGAGCGGGAGCGGCCCTATCTCAGTGCCAAAAACGGCCAAACTGATTGGGCCACTCTAGACTTGCCCTCGTGCACGTGAGCTTGGAAGGGCGCACCGACCTGGCCGGCCAGATCTACCAGCAGATCCGCACCGCCGTGCTCGACGGGCGGCTACGGCACGGTGAGCCGTTGCCCGCCACCCGCGAACTGGCCCGGGAGCTCGTAGTCTCGCGGAACACCGTGAGCGCCGCCTACGACCGGTTGGCCGCCGAGGGCTTCGTCGAAGGCCGGATCGGCGCCGGCACTTTCGTCTGCGCCGACGCCCTGCCGCCTCCGAGTCCCCGGATGGGCCACAGCCGGCTTCGGCCGCGCGCCGTCTGGCAGGGGATCTCCATGCCGCGCGGCCTGGATTGGCGGCCCCGCTACGACTTCCGTCCCGGCCTGCCCGACGTTCGGATGTTCCCCTACGAGGCGTGGCGCCGGCTGGTCTCCCGGGAGCTGCGGAGCTCGGCCGTGGGCAGTGGCATGTACGGCGACCCGCTCGGCCACGCCGGGCTGCGCGCGGCCATCGCCAGGCACGTGGGCGTCTCCCGCGCCGTGCTCGCCGATCCCGGCGCCATCGTCGTCACCTCGGGCGCGCAGCAGGCGCTCGACCTGATCGGCCGGGTGCTGCTCGAACCCGGTGACCGGGTGGTTGTCGAGGATCCCGGCTACCCGCCGCCGAGGCGGCTGTTCGAGTCGATGGGCCTGCGGGTCACGCCGGTCCCCGTCGATGGTGAGGGCCTGGTGGTGGACGCGCTGCCCGCCGACGCCCGCGCGGTCTACGTCACGCCCTCCCACCAGTTCCCGTTGGGCATGCCGATGTCGCTGGCTCGCCGGATGGCGCTGCTCGCCTGGGCAGAGGAGCGCGGGGCCGCCGTGATCGAGGACGACTACGACAGCGAGTTCAAGTACGGCGGGCGGCCCATCGAGCCGCTGCAGAATCTGGACAGGTCCGGCCGGGTGCTCTACGTCGGCTCGTTCTCCAAGGTCATGCTGCCGACGCTGCGGCTCGGCTTCCTCGTCGCGCCGCCCGCGCTGCTGCCGGCCCTCAGCGCGGCCAAGTACGTCACCGACTGGCACACCTCGCTCCCCGGCCAGGCGGCACTGGCCGGCTTCATCGACGAGGGACTGCTGGCCCGGCACGTCCGCAGGATGCGAACCGAGTACGAGGCCCGTCATCGGCGTGTCGTCCAGCGCCTGGCCGGTCCGCTCGACCTGGTGACCTCCGCCGCCGGGCTGCACACCAGCGGCTTCCTGCCGACCGGCCACCGCGGCATCGCCCACCGCGCCCGCGACGCCGGGATCGGCCTGATGCCCCTGTCCGACTTCGCGGTACGCCCGACCCGTCCGGGCCTGGTCATCGGCTACGGTGCCATCCCGCTGGACCAGATCGACGACGGGCTCACCCGGCTCCTCTCGATCATGGACACCGAGGAGTCACGAGTTCGCGCCGGTACCCGCAGGTAGGCATACGGTCGGCGTCGAACGGTCGCGCCGGGGTCATCGGTCGGCTGGGCGCCGTTGAAGAAGACCGTGGGGACCTGGATGCCGTCGGAACCACTCGGCCGGCGTCAGCCGGTCGCCGAGGGCGGGTCTAGAAGGGCGTCTCTCCGGCCGGGTCGGAGTGCCGCCGCTGGGCCATGGCGGCCGCGAGCTTCACCCGGGCACCCTGGAGCCACTCCTCGCAGACCGCGGCCAGCATCTCGCCGCGCTCCCAGAGCTCGATCGACTGTTCCAGGGTGAGTCCGCCCGCCTCAAGGCTGCGGACCACCTCGGTCAGCTCCTCGCGCGCCTGCTCGTACGACGGTCTCTTCTCATCGGCCACGCACCCCACCTTAGATCGTGACGCCCACCCGGTGACGCCGTGCCGTACCGGGAGTCGCGGCGCCTCCCCGCGACGGCGTGATCGACAAGGCACCTCCCCGGTCGCTTCGCAGGGGAGTACGGCTGGAAGAATGCCCAGGTGAATGTTCGTGACGCGACCGCCAGGGACATCCCCGAGCTGGTGCGCCTCCGTGAGATCCTGGCCGACCGGATGGCAAGGGACGGCAACCTTCCCATCGAGGAGGAGTGGCAGCAGGCCTACGCAGAGAGCCTCGAAGAGCGGCTGGGCAGCCTCGACACCGCCGTCTACGTGGTGGACTCCCCGGAAAAGGGGCTGGCGGCCTGCGGGATCGGCCTCATCTTCGACCGCTTTCCCGGACCCAGCCTTCCCGATGGCCGCTACGGCTACATCCAGGGCATGACCACCGACCCGCGCCACCGGCGCAGGGGGCATGGCCGGGCCATCATGGGGGCCCTCCTGGAGTGGTACCGCGACAGCGGGATCCGCAGGGTCGACCTGCACGCCACCTCGGACGCCGAGTCGCTCTACCGGCGGCTGGGGTTCGTCGACGACGGCTACCCCTCGCTCACCTGGCGGGATCACTCCTGACCCGCACCCGGTCGTCGGGGAAGCGCACGGTCAGCTCGTCGCCGGGGGAGACCTCGCTCGCGAGCCGTACGACATCGCCCGAGGGGCGCTGCACGATCGCGTAGCCGCGCTCCAGCGTGGCGGCCGGAGAGAGCGAGACCAGGCGGGCGCGCAGGTGCTCCAGCGAATCGGCGGCGCGGTCCAGGGAACCGGTGAGGGAACGTCGTGCCCGGTCCCTGAGCTGCTCGGCCTGCTCGGCCCTGCGCTCGATCTCACGCACCGGGTCCGCGAGGGAGGGGCGGGAGCGGGCCGCGGACAGCCAGGCCGTCTCGCGGTCCAGCCAGCCGCCCACCACCCTGCGGCCCCGGTCCCTGAGCTGGCGGATCAGCGTCATCTGCTCGCCGACGTCCGGCACCACCTTCTTCGCCGCGTCCGTGGGCGTGGACGCGCGCACGTCGGCGACCAGGTCGAGCAGCGGGTTGTCCTGCTCGTGGCCGATCGCGCTGACCACGGGCGTGCGGCAGGCCGCGACCGCCCGGACGAGCGCCTCGTCGGAGAAGGGCAGCAGGTCCTCCATCGACCCGCCGCCCCGCGCGACCACGATGACGTCGACCTCGGCGTCGGCGTCGAACTTGCGCAGCGCCTCGATGACCTCACCGACCGCGTACGGTCCCTGCACGGCCACCGGCTCGACCTTGAACCGCACCGCCGGCCAGCGGCGCCGCGAGTTCTCCAGCACGTCGCGCTCGGCGGCCGAGTCCCGGCCGCAGATCAGGCCGACCGTGCCCGGCAGGAACGGCAGCCGCCGTTTCCTGTCGACGCCGAAGAGCCCCTCGGAGGCGAGCAACCGGCGCAACCGCTCCAGCCGCGCCAGCAGCTCGCCCACCCCGACCGGCCGCATCTCCAGCGCGGTGAACGCGAACGAGCCCTTGTTGACCCAGAAATCGGGCTTCAGGTGGGCCACGATCCTCGCGCCGTCGACCGGCCGGGGGACGGTCGCCTCGTAGACACCACGCGGGCAGGTGATCCGGGCCGACACGTTGGCCACCGGGTCACGCAACGTCAGGAACACCGTGCCGCCTCGGGCGGTCAGCTCGGTGATCTGTCCCTCGACCCAGACGGTGCCGAGCTTGCCGATCCAGCCGCCGACCATCTGCAACACCGTGCGAACCGGGAGGGGCTGCTCAGGGGTGGTGTTCGAGCTCATGGCCGGGAGCCTACGCGCCGGAGGCGACTATTCCGCGGCCGCCAGCTTGGCCAGGCGGTTCTCGTACATCCGTACGACGGCCTCGCGGCCTGCGGTGGCGCGCTCGTAGGCGAGCAGCTCCCGGATCTGCTCGGACGTCCTGCCGCGCATCCGCGCCCGCAGCGACGCGACGGTCAGCTCCGCGTAGCCGGGCAGCGGCTCGGCCGCCTCGGGTGCCGCGACCCTGGTCTCGGTCACCTCGACCGCCGCGGCGTCGGTGCTCTCGGGCTTCGCGGTCTCGACCCGCTCGACCTCGACCTGCACCGCCGCGGGCGTCTCGACGGGGGTGGCGCTCTCCGCCACCGGGGTCGCCGGGGCGGCTGCCTTGGCGGTCTTGCGTGCCTTGGTCGTCCTGGCCTTCGGGGCGGCCTTGGGGGCGGCGGCCTCGGACTCCACGGACTCCACGGACTCGGCGGCCTTGGCCTTGGCCCGGGTGGCCCTGGGCTTCTTCGCGGCGGGGGCCTCGGCGACCGGGGTTTCCGCGACCTTCGTTTCGGTGGCGGGGGCCTCCGCGACCTCGGGCTCGACGGTGGCGGCGGGGGTTTCGGCGGCCTCCGGCTCGACGGTGGCCGGGGTTTCCACGGTCTTCGCCGCGGCGGCGGGGGTCTCCGCGACTTCCGGCTCGACGGCGGCGGGGGCCTCCGCGGTTTCCGGCTCGACAACGGCCGGGGTCTTGGCGGCCTCTGCCTCGGTGGTGGCCTGGGCCTCCGTGGTGGAGGGCTCCGCGATGGGGGCCTCGGCGGGCTTGGGCTCGGCGGCCTTGGGCTCCGGGGCGGTGACCGGCGCCTCGGTGGCGGCCGGGGTCTCGACGGCCTCGGTCTTGGCCTCGGTGGCGGAGGGCTCCGCCGCCTTGGGCTTGGCGGGGCTGAAGATGACCGGCTCGCGGGTGGTCCTGGCGCCGTTGCTCTCGGCGGTGGTCGCCTTGTCCGCGGCCTTCTCCGGGCGCGGCGCGAAGATGACGGGCGCGCGGCGGGCGGGCTTCTCCACCTGCTCCGCGGCCTTCTCAGCGGTCTCCGCCGACTGGCCGCCGAGCGTCTCGGGGGACCCGTCGGGCTCTTCTCCCTGGCCGGAGGTACCCTTGATCTTGGACCGTACGCGGTCGCCGAGGAGCAGCGCCTGGCCCACCCCGCTCAGCGCGGTCTGCAGCATGTGCAGCGGCAGGTCTTTTGCCTTCTGTGTGACATTGCGGATCATGTCGGGGACTGACATATCGTCTCCCTGGGAGGTCTGTATCGAGAAAGGCTAGTGTGGCAAGACTGTGCCGCATGAGCTTGTGGGACGTATGGGCTGTCTCGCGGGCGTCTCCACGTAGCATAAGAGCATGACTTCCAAGACCTCCGCGACCCGACGCGTACTGGTGGCGAAGCCCCGCGGTTACTGCGCGGGGGTCGATCGCGCCGTGCAGGCCGTGGAGAAGGCGCTGGAGCAGTACGGTGCCCCGATCTACGTCCGTAAGCAGATCGTCCACAACACCCACGTGGTCAAGACGCTGGAGGCGCGCGGAGCGATCTTCGTCGAGGAGACCGAGCAGGTGCCCGAGGGGGCCATCGTGGTCTTCTCCGCCCACGGCGTCTCACCGGCGGTCCACCAGGAGGCCGCCCGGCGCAGCCTCAAGACGATCGACGCCACCTGCCCGCTGGTGACCAAGGTGCACAACGAGGCCAGGCGCTTCGCCTCCCAGGACTACGACATCCTCCTCATCGGCCACGAGGGTCACGAGGAGGTCGAGGGCACCGCGGGCGAGGCACCCGACCACATCCAGCTCGTCGACGGTCTGGAGTCGGTCGGCGCCGTGCGGGTCAAGGACCCCGAGCGGCTGGTCTGGCTGTCGCAGACCACGCTCTCCGTGGACGAGACGGTCGAGACGGTCTCCCGGCTCAAGGAGCGCTTCCCGAACCTGATCGACCCGCCGAGCGACGACATCTGCTACGCCACCCAGAACCGCCAGGTCGCCGTCAAGGAGATCGCCGCACAGGCGGAGCTGGTCATCGTGGTCGGCTCGGAGAACTCCTCCAACTCCAAGCGGCTGGTCGAGGTCGCCCTCGACCACGGGGCCGACGCCTCCTACCTCGTCGACGACGCCTCGCTCATCGAGGACGCCTGGCTCGACGGTGTCACCACGGTCGGCGTGACGAGCGGCGCCTCGGTGCCGGAGGAGCTCGTCACCGAAGTCCTGGCCCGCCTCGCCGGGCATGGCTTCGAGGACGTCGAAGAGGTCGAGTCCGTCCAGGAGAGCGTGCGCTTCGCGCTCCCGCACGAGCTGCGCAAGGACCTGCGCGCCACGGTCTGACCGCACCGCTGTTCGCGGAGTTCCGCCGCCGCTACGGGCATGATGCCGCCCCCGGCCCGTTGCGGCCGGCCATGGCCGGTTGTGAGATCTCCTGCCCGGCGGTTACGAGCCCTCGCGCGGTGTGCCGTACACCTTGGGCTCGAAGTACCCTTCGGGCTCGGGGGCGAAGGCGGAGTCGCCGCTCCTCGGCGCGGGAACGGAGGCCTTGCCGACCCTGAGCTCGTCGCGCAGCTCACGGACGCAGCGGGTCAGACCGCGGCGCCAGGCGATGACCAGCACCAGGAGCGAGCCGCCGAACAGCCACGGGGCACCCTGCGAGAGCGCGGTGTACATGCCCAGACCGAAGGCCTGGATGGGCGTGGACGCGAACAGGGAACGGACCGCCTCGATGAGCACGGTGGTCACGAAGAAGACCAGGGGCGGAGAGACCACCAGCGACAGCAGGTCCCTGCGGTTCACCAGCACCGCCGCGGCCACGCAGCCGGCCACGAACGCCGCCCCGGTCAGCGCCGCCACCCCGAACAGCGCCTGCAGCACGCTGCCCACCAGCGTGGACGCCAGCACGAGGGCCAGCGCGCCCCGGACGGTCAGCCGGATGCCGCCGGCGGCCCGGCCAAGTTCACTCATACGATCACCCCGCCGGCCGGCTGTACGCCGCCTCGCTCGTCCACCACTCGCCCCCTATGACCTCGGCCCCCACGTCGTCAACTCCGTCGCCTCCAGTGTCCGGCCGTCGGCGCCGTGGGAGAACAGTTTCAGGGCAGGTCGTTGGCCAACCTACCGTTCAGGCGGGATACGAGAGGCGAGCTTGGCTCCTCTTCCGCGAGCAGTTCCGGCGAGGTCAGCGCGCGTGGCAGGTCCTCGATCGCCTGCGGCCTGTCCAGATCGGTCTCGACCAGTCCCAGATCGTTTAGTTTGCGTGCGCTCACCAGCACCCGGGTCTCCAGCGAGCCGACAGTCCTGTTGTACGACTCCACGGCCCGGTTCAGCGAGCGGCCCAGAGCGTCGACGTTACGCCCCATGCTGCTCAGCCGCTCGTACAGCTCCTTGCCGACCTCGAAGATCGCCCGCGCGTTCTCGCTGAGCGCGGCCTGCTGCCAGGCGTACTGCGCGGTGCGGAGCATGGTGATCAGCGTGGTGGGGGTGGCGATGTGGACCCGCCGCCGCATGGCGTACTCCAGCAGGGCGGGGTCGCGCTCCAGCGCCGGGGCGAGGAACGCCTCGCCGGGGATGAACAGCACCATGAACTCCGGTGCCGGGCTGAACGCCTGCCAGTAGGTCTTGGAGGCCAGCCGGTCCACGTGCTCGCGCACGTGACGGGAGTGGGAGTCGAGCCGGGCCGACCGGTGGTCGGGGTCGGCCGACTCGGCGGCCTCCAGGTAGGCGGCGAGGGAGACCTTGGAGTCGACCACGATGTTCTTGCCGCCGGCCAGCCGTACCACCATGTCGGGCCGTAGCACGCCGTCCGGCGTGGTGACGCTCACCTGCTCGTCGAAGTCGCAGAACCGCTGCATCCCGGCGATCTCGGCGACCCTGCGGAGCTGGAGCTCTCCCCACCGGCCCCGGGCCTCGGGGCGTTGCAGGGCCCGCACCAGGGAACTCGTCTGGGCGCGGAGCTGCTCGTTGCTCTCGCGGACGACGTCGATGTGCTTGGCCAGCTCCGCGTGGGCGGCCCGCTGGCCCGTCTGCGTGTCGCGCAGCTGCGTCTCGACGCGGGCCAGGGTGTCCTTCAACGGCTCGATCAGGTGCTCGACCGCCTGCTTGCGCTGCTCCAGCTCACCGGCCGCCTCGGCCCGGTTGGCGGCCAGCCTCGTCTCGGCCAGCTCCAGGAACCGCAGGTTGTTGACGTCGAGCGCCCGGCTCGACAGGGCCTGGAACCGCTCGGAGAGCTGCTCCTCGATGTAGACGACCTTCTCCTCGGCGATCTTCGCGCGGGCCTCGGCGTCGGCCAGACGCGCGATGACGTCGGCGGCTCCCGAGGAGGCGCGCGCCCGGCCCAGCAGGAAGCCGATCGCGAGCCCCGCGGCGAGGCCCACCGCGAGCTGGAAGGAGAGCGCCATGACGTCCACCCCGGCATGATTCCAGGCCCGGTCACTCCTGGCGCGCCGACACGCCTTCCGAAGGCGCCCGGGGCCGGACGGGGAGCTGCGGAATCGTGTCCGAACCTGGCCGAACCGGGGAGAGCCACCTGGACGGCTCCGATCGGTGCCGAACCACCGGCGGCGGGCGCCTGAACGGGATGTCCACCACCCTGTGACCTGCCCGTGGCAGGTAGCAGTGGGTCATTCCGCGTAAACTCGGCTCACGTGAGCCTGAGCATCGGCATCGTCGGATTGCCCAACGTCGGCAAGTCAACGCTTTTCAACGCGCTGACGAAGACCGCCAACGCCCTGGCGGCGAACTACCCGTTCGCCACCATCGAGCCCAACGTGGGCATCGTCGGCGTTCCCGACCCACGTCTTGAGAAGCTGGCCGAGATCTTCGGGTCCGCGAAGATCCTGCCGGCGAAGGTGGAGTTCGTGGACATCGCCGGGCTGGTCCGCGGCGCCTCGGAGGGACAGGGGCGGGGTAACCAGTTCCTCGCCAACATCCGCGACACCGATGCGATCTGCCAGGTCATCCGGGTCTTCAACGACCCCGACGTGACCCACGTGGACGGCGACGTCGCCCCCGGGCGCGACATCGAGACGATCAACACCGAGCTGATCCTCGCCGACCTGCAGACCCTGGAGAAGGCGATTCCCCGCCTCCAGAAGGAGTCTCGGACCAACAAGGACCGCAAGTCCGCGCTGGACGCGGCGGAGGCGGCCTTCAAGCTCCTCGACGGCGGCACCACCCTGTACGCCGGAGCCTCCGGTGCCGGGATCGACCCGAAGGACCTGCGCGAGCTGCACCTGCTGACCGCCAAGCCCTTCCTGTACGTCTTCAACCTCGACGCGGACGAGCTGGTGGACGAGGAGCTCAGGGCCCGGCTCTCGGCGCTCGTCGCACCGGCCGAGGCCGTCTTCCTCGACGCGAAGATCGAGTCCGAGCTCGTCGAGCTCGACGACTCCGAGGCGCTGGAGCTCCTGCAGTCCGTCGGCCAGGAGGAGTCGGGCCTGGCCCAGCTGGCCAGGGTGGGTTTCGAGACCCTGGGCCTGCAGACCTACCTGACCGCCGGCCCCAAGGAGACCAGGGCCTGGACGATCTCCAAGGGCGCCACCGCCCCCGAGGCGGCCGGGGTCATCCACACCGACTTCCAGCGCGGCTTCATCAAGGCCGAGATCGTCTCCTTCGACGAGCTGGTGGAGACCGGCTCCATCGCCGCCGCCCGCCAGGCCGGCAAGGCCCGCATCGAGGGCAAGGACTATGTCATGCGCGACGGCGACGTGGTGGAGTTCCGCTTCAACGTCTGACCGATCCGCGTTCCCCGGGCCAAGGAGACCTCCCGTCTCCTTGGCCCGGGGTGTTTTCACCCCGCCTCTGTCGCCACCTCGCCGGCGCGGGTGCCGTGATTTCGGGGGAACAGGTCCGTCCCTCCCGCGTCGCGCACCGGCCTCGTCGCGGTCGAACGGCCGGGTGGGCGACACATGACTCCCCGGCGACCACGGAGGGCTTCGGCGCCCAGAGTGATGCGTTCGCCGCCGGACTCGACGAGATGCTCTCCGGTTTCCGGGCTCGGGACGAGTCAGGTGGCGCTCTTCGGCGGGCAGGCGATCTGTACGCCGGCCACCGCTCTTCTTCTCGGGCCGCCCGGCCGATCATCTAAGAGCTCCACTCCAAAAAGAGAGCACTGCTCTTGACATCGCTGCTCATATAAAAGAGCATTGCTCTCGAATTAGGGCACCGTTCTGATCGGGTCGAGTGCCTCTCCCACCTGTGATTCGGAGAACCTCGTGAACACCGGCAGTTTCTCTCCTCTGACCGGCCGGGCACGGCTGAGCGCCCTGTCCTTCGCGATGGCCGGCGCGCTCTTCCTGCTGTATCCGGTGGTTCGGCCGTACGCCGACGAGACGACGCTGCGCGGTGCGGAGGCGATGGCGTCCGGCGCCTGGATCGCGGCGCACCTGTTCGCGGTGGGCGGTTTCATCCTCCTCACCCTGGGCCTGCTGGGCCTGCGCACCGTGCTGAGGGACCGGCTCGCCTCGGGCGCGGTCGTGGTGACCTGGATAGGGGTGGGGCTCACCCTGCCGTACTACGGAGCCGAGGTCTTCGGGCTGAACGCCCTCGCGCAGCGAGCCCTGCAGGAGCAGGATCCCGGGCTACTGGAACTGGCCGAGGTGATCCGTCTTGGGGTGGTCTCGGGCGCCATGTTCATCGCCGGGCTCCTGCTGCTGGCAGCCGGTTCGATCCTGGCCGCCGCCGCCGTCTGGCGGTCCGGCACCCTGCCCCGGTGGAGCGGGGTCCCGCTCGCTCTCGGTTTCGCCCTCTTCATCCCGCAGTTCTTCGGCACCCCGGCACTCAGGATCGCGCACGGCGCGCTGATCGCGGCGGGGGCTCTCTGGCCGGCGGTGTCCCTGTGGCGTACGGCCTCGGTGACCACCTCGGAAGAGCACGAGATCGCGCGGGCCGGGTCCCTTCGCTGATCGAAGCCGGTCCGCGGAACCGATGGCGCGCGTACGGGCCGGCCTCATCGGACCAGGCGTCGCCGTCTCTGTCGGGTAGGCAGGGCGTCGAAGGCGGGCGAGGGGCCGCGAGGGTGGGCTATTCCGGGGGGTGTGACACTGGGTGACGCATTTCGTGTTAAATGCGCAGGTCGCGACAGTCCGGGGACCGTCTAGTTAGCAATGCGTGGCGTTTGAGTAATCGACCCATGCGCTGGCCAGGGGTAATGCGCTTTTCATTGGGCATCGGCGGCATCGCCGGTCTCGCCGGGGTTCCAGACCGGGTTTGCTCAGTCATCACGATGCCTGCAGCATAGGCGTGGCTTTCCTGGAAGAATCGGCGGGGCGGCTAGAGTAAGTGCGTCACCATGGCCAACGGGATCGGCGGCGATACGACACCGTGCGGCCGAGGATTGACGCGAGCGGAGGCGTGATGGCTCGAAGGTCGACGGTCCAGCGTGATCCCCGGATCGCTGGCGACCCTGAGCTGTCGGCATACCCGGACTTCCCCGACGACCCCGATCTCGGACGCGCCCCGGCGCGCGGGCGGGGCACGTCGCGTGGCCGCTGGTCCGGTGGAGGCGGTCGCTGGCTGGTGTGGACCGGCCGCGCCGTGCTCTGGGCGCTGATAGTCGTCATCGTGGTGAACGGGGTCCGCGCGCCCTTCGAGCGCTTCACCCAGCAGAACGCCCCCTCGGGCGCGGCACCCGCCTCCGACAACGGGTTCCCCGCCGCCCAGGGGTCCGCCTTCGCGACCCAGTTCGCCGAGGTCTACCTGAACTTCGACGGGGCCCGTCTTGAGGAGAGAAGGTCGCGGCTCGCCCCCTACCTGCCCGAAGGCACGGAGCCGCAGTTCGGCTGGGACGGTTTCGGCCGGATGAGCGCCGGCGCGGTGGAGCCGTACGGGATCGAGGTCGTGGACGCGGACAACGCGGTCGTCACCGTCCTCTACCAGTCGGACAACCGCCGCCAGCTCCTGTCGGTGCCCGTCTACCACGACCGGTCCACGAAGAGGTTCGTCGTCGCGGGGCGTCCGGGCATCCTGCCGGCGCCGAAGGCGGCCAACCTGCCGCCCAAGGCCGCACCCGAGCGTGACCGCGCCGCGGAGCAGGAACTGCGCACCCCGCTGGAAGACTTCTTCAAGGCCTACGCGGCGAGCGACACCGCCTCGCTGCAGCGTTACGCCGACGCCGGGATCACCCTGGAGGGATTCGGCGGCGCGTTCACCTTCCTGCAGCTCAAAGAGCTCGCCGTGCCCCTTGGAGGGGGAGCCGCCCGCGAGGTGACCGCGACGGTCCTGTGGGGGGTGCCGTCAAAGGCGAGGCAGTCCACCGACCCGGAACCCGCGGATCCCGGCCAGATGGAAGGCAAGCTCGAGCAGGCCTATCTGCTCACCGTGGTCAAGCAAGGCGACAAGTGGTTCGTCAAGGACATTCGCGGTGCGTATCGATCTGTGGCGAGGTAACGCATGATCGAATGGTGCCGATCCACGGTGAGCAGACCCCCCCTGATCGATGAGCCGCCGGTTCGGGTTCGCGCGCGAGTGCGTCGCGGACCCGTCGCCGCCCGGGGGCCGCGATCGTGAGTACGGAGGACAAGAAGTGATTCTCAAGACCATGCTGCTGAGCGCCATGGAGTTCGCTCAGCCCACAGCCCCTCCGGCAGGCGTCAACACAGAAGGCCTCGCTGACTTCCTCCGCAGTTTCTTCGCACCGCTCTTCCTCGTCATCGTCTCGGTGGTGGCCCTCTTCTTCCTCTTCACCCGTGAGATCACCAGATTCGTTCAGTTCATCATCCTGGCGATCGCCATCGGAGTGATCTTCTACGTGCCGAACATCATCGAGGTGACTGCCAAGGCGATCGCGGGCGCACTGGGCATCTCGGGGGGTTGAGACCGCCTCCAAACGGTCAAACAAGGAGAGGCGGAGAGGAGGATCACGTGGATCTGCCCACGTACACCAATATCTGGAGGATTGAGAAGCGGCTCTACAAGCTGTACGACCTACGGCTGCCGACGCCGCTCCCGATCGTCTGGATCGGTGGGTTCGTGGGAGTGCTGGCCCCGTGGTCGCTCCTGCTCTACCTGCTCGGCCTGCCCTTCGCGGCCCCCTGGCACGTGCTCTACCTGGTGCCGCCCGGTGTCGTCACCTGGCTCTCCACCCGGCCGGTGATCGAGAGCAAGCGGCTCACCGAGCTGCTCCAGTCGCAGATGCGTTACATGGGCGAGCCGCGCACCTGGTGCCGGATGGCTCCCATCTCCGAGCCCGCCGAGGTCGCGCTGAACGGCCGGGTCTGGCGGGCCGCGCCGCAGCCCGCCTCGGTCCGGGTCAAGGCGTCGCGCAAGGCCCGCCACGCCCAGTCCAAGCGCGCCGCCGCACGCTCGCGCGAGGTGCGTCCAGCCGTGGCCGCCGCGGCGGCGGCCGCCGCCACTGCCCCGGTCGCCCGCGAGCGCGTCGCCTGGGGCGAGGCCCGCGCACTCCGTCAGGGCACCGCCCCGGCCCTCGCCCAGAGCGAGGCCGCCCGGCCGACCCCGGTCGCCGTCCCCGTCCTGTCCGCGGTGCCCCGCGCCTCGCTGCCCGTCGTGCCCCCGGAGCCGGCTCCCGCCGAGACCGTCACCTCCCTGCCGGATACGCCGGTCCCGGGCCCGTCCTCGCGGCCGACCGCCGACGGCTCCGCCGGCCGGCCCAAGGTCCAGCAGGACCGTCCTCCCGTACGGGAGGACGCCGAGGACACTCCGGCGACGCCCGACACGCCGGACACCCCCGAGGCTCCGGCCGCTCCGATCAGCACCGAGGCGCTGCGGCGGCTGCGCAGGCTCGCCGCCTCCGCCGAGGCCCAGCGCGCCGCCGCGCAACCCGCCCCGTCCGCGCAGCAGCCCGCCCCGTCCGAGCCCGAGGCGTCTCCGGAGATCTCCGTGCCCGCCTCGCGCTCTCCCGTCCGGGAGCGTCCCGAGGCCCCGGCCGTGCCGCCGCCCTCGCCCTCGGCTCCGGAGCCGGCCCGGGGGGAGACACCCGCCAAGGGCCGTACGGTGCCCGCCGAGAGGCCGGCCGTCGTGCCCGACCCCGTGGAGAAGCCCTCCACCCCGACCGTTCCGTCCTTCGTGCCCAGGTTCGTCGGACCGGCGCCGGCAGGACGCCGTGACGCTGAGGCGGCCGAACTCTCGCCGGACGACAGGAGCGCCCGGCGCCAGCACCGCAGGGGGCGGCCCACGCCGATCGGCCGGGCAGCCGACACCGCGAAGGCATGGCCACCCGAGCGGCCCGCCGGGACGCAGGCGGGTCCCGGCATCCCGGGGGACACCGGCGTCCAGACAGGTGCCGGCATGTCGATCCGCGCGGTCCCCTCGGGAGCGGCGAAGGCCGATCCGGTGGCCCCCGTGGTGCCGGTGCCCACCTCCTCGGCCGGCGAGGCGGGGGCCAGGGTCCGCCGGGTGGAGTCGGTGGTCGGCCGGGACTCCTCGGGCGGCTGGCGGCGGCTGGCCCAGGTGGTGATCGGGCCCGGGGGCGGCCGTACGGACGGCTCGGAGATCGACGAGGCGCGGGCCAGGGCGGTGTTCAGCGGCAGCCGCCGGGTGGTGGTGCTGGGATGCACCGGCGGTGCCGGGCAGACCACGACCGCGCTCATGCTCGGCCACACCCTCGCCCGCTACCGGGAGGACCGGATTCTCGCGGTCGACGCCAGCACCGGCTCGCACGCCCTGTCCAGCCGGATCCAGGGCGAGTCGCCCGAGACCCTGAGCTCCCTGCTCGCCGGCCTCGACAACGTCCAGGGATACCTGGGCATGCGTGCCTACACCAGCCGTTGTGCCTCGGGGCTGGAGGTTCTCGCCGGGGACACCGACGCCGGTGCCGAGCAGCGCCTGTCCGACCGCACGCTCTTCTCCGACCGGCGGCTCGGCCAGACGATGGACACGCTCGACCGGTACTACAAGATGATCGTCATGGACCCGGCGGCGGCCCTGGCCGCGCGGGTGCTCCCCTACGCGGACCAGCTCGTCCTCGTCGTCCCGGCCAGTGAGGACGGGCCCGACGCGGTGGCCATGACCTACGAGTGGCTCGACGGGCACGGCTGCGCCGACCTCCGTCGCCGGGCGGTCATGGTGGTCAACGGGGTGAGCCGCCGCAGCATGGAGGACGTGGAGCAGGCGGAGGCGGTCGCGCGGGGCAGGTGCCGGGCGATCGTCAGGGTCCCCTGGGAGGACGCGCTGGCTCCCGGCAGGGCCGATCGGGTGGAACCGTCCCACCTGAGGGCGCCGGGCCGCCGGGCGTACCTGGCCCTGGCGGGTGTCGTGGTGGCGGGCTTCGGAACGGTGCAGGCGGGTCGACCCAGCGAGGAGGAACTAGCTCAGTGATCCCCCGGGCGCGAGAAGACGTGGTGAACGGGCGTGACGAGGTGCGGGTGAGCGGGCGGGCCGGAGGCCGTGCAGGCAGGGCCGTACGACCGGTGGGTGAGGGCCTGTGAGTCGTGCGTCCCGAGCGCGCAGCCGCCTCGCCGTCCGGTACTTCGACGACCGGATCCTGCTGACCGACTCGTCGGTCTGGGCCTATTTCAGGCTTCCCACCGTGAGCTACGAGTTCATCACTCCCGAGGAGCGGGAGGCGCTGGCCACCAACATCACGATCGCGCTGGCCGCCATCCGGATGCCGGACGCCGAGGTGCACCTGCGGGTGGCGCACCGCACCTACCCGGCCGCCGAATGGGCGATGGCGCTGAACGCCACCTCCGACGAGGGCCCCGGCTGGCGTGACTACCTGGAGGACATGTACCGGCACGTCTGGGCCAAGGACTTCTGGACCAAGGAGGTCTACCTCGGCGTGCGGCTCGGCACGCGCGGCAGGCAACTGGGCACCGGGGTCCTCTCCCAGCTCTTCGGCTTCTACCAGCGCAGCGAGAAGGCCCTGGGCATCGAGGACGACCACGTCCCCAAGGCGGAGATCGCCAAGTGGTCCGAGCAGGCGGAGCGGCTGGGCAGGGCGCTGTCGGCCAGCGCCCTGTACGCCAGGCACGCCAGCTCCGTCGAGCTCGCCTGGCTGTTCCAGCACGCCACGACCGGCTCCCTCGGCGACCCTCCGGCCTCGGCCAGCCCCAAACGGCGGTGGGGGCAGGGGGAGATCGAGTCCCTGGTCGAGGGGCAGATCCACAACGGCAGGGCGCTGCTCCGGATCGAGCAGCCGCACGGTGACTCCTACGTGGCGCACATGTCCTTCGCCCGTTTCCCCGACCTGATGCCCTTCCCCGACGGCGAGCCCTGGATGCACTTCGCCGACCAGTTGCCCTTCCCGGTGGAGATCAGTTCGAGGATGCGGCTGATCCCGCCGGTCAAGGCGAGCAAGGACGTGGCGCGCCAGCTCGCCCACGCCCGTGACATGGACATCCACATCCGCGAGGCCGGGGCGGAGGCGCCGCTGGCCCTGGCCGAGCAGATCGACGCGGCCCGGATGCTGGAGCACGGCATCACCAAGGAGCGTCTGCCGTTCGTGTACGGCTGGCACCGGCTGATCGTGTCGGCCCCGACCGAGGAGATCTGCGTGCAGCGGGTCGAGGCGGTCGTGGAGCACTACCGCGACATGGGCATCGACATCGTCAACTCCACCGGCGACCAGTTCTCGCTGTTCTGCGAGACGCTGCCGGGCGAGCGGGTCAGGGTCAACGCCTACGCGCAGCGGCAGCCGCTGCGCACCATCGCCGGCGGCATGGCCACCGCCACCGTCGACCTGGGCGACCGGACGGACGAGGGTGGCTCGGGCTGGATGGGGCCGTACGTAGGGGAGACCCTGGGCCGGGCGCGCAGCATCGTGCACTTCGACCCGCTGGTGGCGGCGACGCGCAACCGGCCCACGGCCATCGCCATCACCGGCGAACCCGGCGGTGGCAAGACCACGCTGGCGCTGTTGATGATCTACCAGATGGCGCTGCGCGGGGTGACGGTCGCGGTCATCGACCCCAAGGGCGACGCCGACTCGCTGGTCCAGCTGCTGCGGAAGCGGGGCAGGAAGGCGCGGATCATCCCGCTCGGCTCCGCGGCACCGGGCCTGCTCGACCCGTTCTCCTTCGGCGACGACCTCGCGGCCAAGAAGACGATGGCCACCGAGACCCTGCGCCTGCTGCTGCCGCGGATGTCGGAGGAGCGTGAGTCGGCGATGATCCAGGCGGTCGCCGCGGTCTCCAACGCCGAGGACCCGTCGCTGGGCAAGGTGGTCGACTTCCTGGAGCAGACGGACGACGCCGCCTCCAAGAACCTGGGCGCGGTGCTCCGCTCCATGTCCGACATGCATCTGGCCAGGCTCTGCTTCGATCCCTCGGGCGGCGACCAGATCGACACCGAGGGCTGGACCACCGTCTTCACCCTGGGCGGTCTGACGCTGCCCGACGCCTCCACCGGCCGCGACGACTACTCCTACGAGCAGCGGCTGTCGGTGGCGCTGCTCTACCTCGTCGCGCAGTTCGCGCGGGGTCTGATGAACGGCCTGGACCGGCGGACCCCCAAGGCGATCTTCCTGGACGAGGCATGGGCGATCACCTCCACTCCCGAGGGCGCCAAGCTGGTGCCCGAGGTCAGCAGGATGGGCCGCTCCCGCAACACGGCGCTGGTGCTGGTCTCGCAGAACGCCGGTGACCTGCTGAGCGAGCAGGTGACGAACTGCCTCTCCTCGGTGTTCGCGTTCCGCTCCACCGAACGGGTCGAGGTGGAGCACGTGATGGCGCTGCTCGGCGTCGAGGCGTCCGAGGAACACAAGGCGGTGCTGCGCTCGCTCGGTAACGGTGAGTGCGTCTTCCGGGATCTGGACGGCCGAGCAGGCCGTATCGGGGTGGACCTGATCTCGGATGAGCTGCTGCGCTGGCTGGATACGAACCCTACCCACGACAAACCCGACGAGAAAGTGCATGATCTTCCTGGGGGCGACAGAGTCGGTGGGCCGGGGGCTGCGGCGCTGGAGGTGCGGTCATGAAGGGCTCTCGCAAGAGGGGTTCCCGCAGGGGAAGGCTGGGCAGGCGGATCGCCATCGGGCTGGTGGCACTGGCCGCGTTCCTCGCGTTGCCAATGGTGTTCCCCGACGACGCGTCCACGGCCGTCGCAGCCGCTCCCTGCGACATGTCGCCCGACCTGTCCCCCGACATCGTCGCGGGAGGTGTGGACGGCCTGATCAAGCCGCCGGTCCCCGACTCCGCGCAGCCGGGTGCCCAGGCGGAGGTCCCCGCGGTTCAGGGCAACTACGCGACCTACGGCATGAGCGGCCAGTTCTGGCACACCCACCAGCTCGGCTGTGACGACATCGCGGCGGTGATGGGCAACGCGATGGCCAACACGGTCTTCCTGTGGGCCAAGGCGCTGGACCGGCTGACCATCACGACCTACCAGGCGGCCGCCACCGAGGGGCCGCTGGAGTCGATCAAGAACGTCGTCGACGACATCGTGGTCCGCCTGGCCGACGCCATGTACTGGCCGTACCTGCGGCCGCTGGTGATCCTCGGTGCCATCTGGCTGGCCTGGTACGGGCTGATCCGCAAGCGCGCCACCACCACCGCCGAGGGCGTCATCTGGATGGTCCTCGCGGTCACCGTGGCCGTCTGGTTCTTCAGCCGCCCCGGAGACCTCACGGGGCTGGGCAAGATCGTCACCGACAAGACCGGCGAGGTGGTCAACTCCGCCTTCTCCGGACTGCCCGGCGCGGGCGGCACCTCCTGCCTGCCGGCCAAGGGCGAGGCCAATCCGCAGGTCCAGGGCGGCGGATACGGTCAGAGCGGCGTGCCAGGAGTCGAGCAGAACTCCGACGCGCTCTGGTCCACCCTGGTCTGCAAGCCGTGGCTGATGGGCCAGTTCGGCACGGCCGACGCCGACGCCCCCGTCATCAAGGCGTTCGGCGCCAAACTGCTGGAGATCCAGACGATCGACGCGGCCGAGATGAAGGCGCAGCAGGCGCCCGAAGCGGGCTTTCACCAGGCACGATACGAGACAGAGGTCGCCGACAAGCTGCAGAACACGCCGATCTTCCCCCTTTTCCAGGGCAAGGACTGGACGAACCGGCTGGGGGTCGCGATCGGCGCCTTCATGGCCGCGGTGGTCGCGGGGCTGCTGATCTTCCTGGTGGCGGTCTCGCTGCTGGTGCTCAAGGTCGGGTTCCTGCTGCTGCTGATCCTCGCGCCGGTCTTCCTGCTGATCGGCGTCCATCCGGGATCCGGGCGGATCATCGCCATGCGCTGGGTGGAGATGCTGATCGGCACATTGCTCAGACAGGCGGTGCTGGCCCTCGTCCTGGGCGTGCTCGTGTACGGCTACGCGCTGATCATCTCCACCGCGATGCCGTGGGGCATGCAGGTCATGTTCATGGCGATCCTGACGATCGCCGTGTTCTTCTACCGGCGGCCCTTCCAGCACCTGTTCGCCTCCATGGACGGGCACACGCTCACCACCAGGATGCTCGGCGACGCGGCCACCGCGCCGACCCTGCAGCGGGCCGCGTCCGCGCTGCCGCCGGTCGCGGCGGCCAGGGTGGGCCGCTGGGGCATGCGCAAGGCGGAGCCGATGCTCCAGGCGGCCGCGATGGCCGGCGGAGCCTCCGTCGGCGCGGCGGCCGCCGCCACGGTCGCCCAGGGCAGGGGACGCGGCGAGGACGGCGCCACGCCGGCCACCCCGTCGGGCACCCGGGTCCCGGTCGGCGCGCAACCGGCGCCGCTCGACACCGACTCCCAGGCGGCAGGGCGGCGCAAGGGCACCGGCCGCCCGGTCACCGCGGCCCGCCCGGGCGCGGCGCCACCGCTCAACCTCTCCGGTGCCGGTACGGGCGGCGGCGCGCCCCCCACCCGGTCCGGAGGTTCCGCGGGACCTGGTGGGGGGCGCGGCTCCGGCGGCTGGTTCGGCGGCTCGTCGGGAGGCTGGGCGCCGCAAGGCGGCTCCTCGGGCAACGGGGGGTCCTCGGCGGGCAGGTCGTCCGGCCCCTCGGCGGTCAGGCCCGCCGCGCCATCCTCGGGTGGCGGCGGCCGGTCGGGCGGCGGCATCTTCGGCGGCTCCTCGCGAGGCGGCTCCGGCTCGGGGTCGCGTAACGGCGGCTCCTCGGGGTCGAAGGGCTCGGGCGGTTCGAGGTCGGGCGAGAGCATCTTCGGCGGCTCGCGGAGTTCCTCCGGCGGTTCGCGGAACCGGGACGCCGGGGGCAGGTCGTCCGAGGCGCCACCGCTCTGGATCACCAGGCGAGCGGAGCGCGGTGGTGATGCCGGTGAGCCGCCACCGTTCTGGCTCCGCCCGTCCAACCCGGACAGGGACTGACGTTGACCGAGGGAGGCAACCGGCGGGGAGCCGTCTTCGCGGTGCTGGTCGCGGTGCTCGCGGCGGTCGGCGTCTACCTGACCATGTGGCCGGAGAGCGGCGGCGGGGTGGAGAACCCGACAGAGCCCGCGGGTGCCACCCGTACCGTGGCATCGGGACAGGAGCCGGTCGCGGAGCCGACGCGCCCGGAGGCGACGGCCAGCAACGCGCCCTTCGACGTCTACTCCTACCTGCCGATGACCAAGCAGGAGCTGGCGGCCGCCGCCGACTACGCGCAGCGCTTCACCGCCGAGTACGGCACGTTCAGCTACGACGAGGACCCGGCAGTCTACGGCGACCGCCTCAAGGGTTACACCACGGCTGAGTTCTCCGGGGTGCTGCTGCGCACGGTCACCTCGCCGGGCACCGTCGAGGCGAACAAGGCCGACGAGGTCGTCTCGGTCGGCGCGGCACGGGTGAAGGAGATCCGGCAGATCAACAGCGCCTCGGTGGTGTTCGTGGTCGTCGGCACCCAGAACGTCACGGCCAAGAGCGGGGTGAACGAGAGGACCGCGGAGTACGCCGTCACGCTCATCCAGGTCGGTGCCGAATGGCGTGTCCACGACCTCCAGCCGGCGGATTCCGGCCAGGAGGGAGACGAACAGCCTTCCGAGACCGGCGCGGCCGGATGAACGGCGGAACCTCATGAGGGAGAACAGACACCTCCGCCTCGCGCTGATCCTCGGAGTCGCCGGACTCTGCATGATCACGCTGATCATGGCGCCGATGATGATGATCAGCGGTTTTCCCTCGTTCCCCTCCATCACCGGGCAGGCGCAACCCGACTGCGGGAAGAACGTCCAGACGGTGGGCGACGAGTCGGAGACCGCGACGTCCGACATCCCCGAGGAGTATCTGAAGCTCTATCGCGAGCACGGGCAGAAGGTCGGCGTGCAGTGGAACGTGCTCGCCGGGGTCGGCAAGCGCGAGACCGACCACGGCCGCTCCACGCTCCCCGGCGTGCGCAGCGGCGTCAACTACGCGGGCGCCGCCGGGCCGATGCAGTTTCTCATCAGCACCTGGGGCGGCAAGGCCAAGATCAAGATCCCGTCCACGTTCAACGGCTACGCCTCCGACGGCGACGGAGACGGCTGGGCCGACGTGTACAACCCGGCTGACGCCATCCTAGGCGCGGCGAAGATGCTGAAGCGGAACGGCGCGCCGGAGAACGTACGGCGTTCGTTGTTCGTCTACAACCGTGCCTGGTGGTACGTCGACCAGGTCATGGAGATCGCCAAGAAGTACGCCAAGGACGGCGAGGTCACCACCCCGCCCGAGACGGACGACAGCTGCGACGAACCCATGCTGGAGGCGGCGCCGACAGGCACGGTGGCCGCGATCCTGCAGTACGCGCTGGCCCAGCGCGGCAAGCCCTACATCTGGGGCGGCACCGGGCCCGCCGGCTACGACTGCTCGGGGATCATCTACATGGCCTACCGGAGCGTGGGCCTGACCATCCCGCGGACCACGTTCGGCCAGTGGCCGTTCGGCGTGAAGGTCTCTGCGGGGCAGGAGCAGGCGGGTGATCTCGTCTTCTTCAACGCGGGTCCCGGCACCGGTCCCGACCGTCCCGGGCATGTGGGCCTGGTGGTGTCGCCGGGCAAGATGGTCGAGGCGAGATGCCGGCTCTGCGGGCCGATCAAGGTCACCACCTACCGGGAACGCACCGGGATCGTGGGGTTCACCCGGCCGCTGCAACACCCCCAGATCCTGGAGCAACTCAAGTTGAGGGAGCAGGGCTGACAGAATCGGGGCGTCACGTTTGGAAAAGGGGACGGCCTGGCCTACCCGGCAGGTGAATCGCTTCCTGTTACGGTTCCTGTGTTCCAAGCGGTCAGGGCTTGACCATCGCCCAACTCGGCCGGGGAAAGCGAGCAGCCGCTTTTCTCGGGGAGCGGAGGAGTCACGGAAAAGGTCGTTGTGGGCGCCGCCATCGTCGACGGCCAGGGCAGGCTGCTCGCCGCCCAGCGCGCCGACCCTCCCGAGCTGGCCGGCGGCTGGGAGCTGCCGGGAGGCAAGGTCGACCCCGGCGAGGACGAGCACACGGCGCTGGTCAGGGAGTGCCAGGAGGAGCTCGGCGTACTGATCGAGGTGGGCGAGCGGGTCGGCGGCGACTGGGCGCTCGCCGGCGGCTACGTTCTGCGGGTCTGGTTCGCGGTGATCGCCGAGGGCAGGCCGGAGACCAGGGAGCACCTGGATCTGCGCTGGCTGGAGGTGGACGAGCTCTACGACGTGGCGTGGCTGCCCGCGGACCTTCCAATCGTGCGGGCGGTACAAGGTCGTCTCAACGATGGGCAAGGTCGGTTCAATAAGGATTGATCGACTCCGCACCGTGACATAACTGCTACTGGACGTGGCGATGTCGCGGGTCCGTACCCGGGGAACGGAGATATGCGGTGACCGTATGGTGGCGTGGTACTCGGATCGTGTCGGCGGTCGGCGCGGGGGTGCTCATCTTCGGCGGCGCCTCGGGGGTGTACGCCGCCCAGCCGGCCGAGTCGGCCGAGTCGCCCCTCGACCTGGCCGCCGCCCCCGGTACGTGGTCGCGGTGGAGCCGCACCGGCGAGGTGATCCGCTTCCGCATCCGCCTGCGAGGGCCGGGCACCGGCGCGCGGCTGGCGGTCGTGACGACCCCCGCCGATGCCCTCAGAAGCATCGAGTGCCCGGTGGCGACCAGGCCCGCGACACCGCTCCCCAAGGGGACGGCGGTCTGCTCGGTCGGTGACCTGCCCGCCGACGGCGGGCTCGTCGACGTGCTGCTCGCCGCGCCGCAGCGTCCCCGGGACATCACGCTGACCGCGATGGCCCGGATGCGCGGACCCGGTGGCGAGACGGTGCAGCAGGGTCAGGGCACGCTCAAGGGCTCGGATGTGGTGACCCGGCAGGTGCGGGGCACCATCGGGGGCACTGTCGAGGGCATCGTTGGGGGCACCGCCGGGGGCACCGCCGGGGGGCCGGACGCGGTGACGCGGCAGATCCGGGGCGCCGCGGGGAGCCCGGAGCCGGCCCACGCCCAGAGGGAGGTCAGGCAGACTCTGCCCGTCTCCGGTGCTCCGGAGATCTCCGGCCCTTCCAGGATTTATCTGGGAGATGCCGCCTCGGCCTGGCCCGCGGATCCGCACGCGGGCGTGGAGACGCTCGGTGGCGTCGACCTGGTCCTCAACGCTCCCCAGGCAGTCGGGGAGCGGGGCTGGGTTCCGAAGATCGCCCCCGACGCGTCGGAGGCGGAGAAGGTCGAGCAGCGCACGCTGGCGTTCCTTTTTGATGTTCTGGAAAGGCCGTCGGGCCCCGAGGTACCGCGATCGGTCGTGGCGGGTACGGGCGGCAGTTCCACTACGGGCATGGGCGGGAGCACGGCCGTGCCCTCGACCTCGGTGGCTCCCGCAGCCCCGGCTGCTCCCTCGGCCCCGGTGGCTCCCGAGGGCTCGGTTCAGCCGGGAACGCGGCTTCCCGCCGACGCCGCCATTCCGGGCGCCGCACCGGAGACGAGTGGCGGTGTGGCCGGCCATGGCCCGGCCGTCGCCGTACCGAAGCCGGTGAAAACACCTGAGGAACATCTCCTTCAGCGGCAGAACGGCAGGAACCATCCGGTCATGGGGTCTCACGCGGGACGCGAGGCGGCCGGGCGGAAGATGTCCGGGAAGCAGCGGGCGGCCTGCCGGTCCGGCGCGCGCCGCGAGGGGGCGGGCCGGCCGATGCCCGGGCCCGTGGGACCCGGCTATCCGGCAGGCGGCCAGACGATGATCGGCAAGCCCGGAGCGCGCCGCCCGGTGGTGGCGCCGATGGGGCCCGGTTATCCGGGGGCCGTCCAGTGGCCGGCCGGACAACTCATCCAGCCCGGTCAGGGCATGCCTGGCCGGCCGGCTAAGCCGGGACAGGGCATGCTCGTCCAGCCCGGCCAGGGTATGCCCGGTCAGCTCGGTCAGGGCATGCTCGTCCAGCCCGGTCAGCTCGGCGCGCAGCCGCAGGGGATGGGGCAGCCGATGCTTCCGGGCCATCCGGGGGCAGGCGGGCAGGGAAAGGCCGGCCGGCCCGGTGCGCCGCAACGGGAAGCGGGCGGGCCGGTCGGTCCCGGCTACCCGGGGACGGGCTACCCGGGGACCGGCTACCCGGGGACCGGCTTCCCGGGAGCGGGACAGCAGGTGCCCATGGCGCAGCCGCCGGGCGGCCAGGCACCGATGGTGCCGCAGCAGGTACCGCCGCTGCCCATGGGGCAGGTGCCGGGCGTACCGTCGCAGGTGCCGCCGGCCTCCGCGGGGATGGCGGGGCCCGGTCTCGGAACCGGGCCCCAGCTCCAGTTGCCGCCGGCGGGATCCTTCCCAGCCGCCGCACAGGTCCCCGTACCGCAGGGTGCGCCCCTCCCGCAGGATCTCGACGGTCCGAACACCCAGGTCCAGGCGGTCGCCGAGTCAAGCCCGCTGCTGACCGGAGTACGGGGCCTACCAGCGGTGGGAGCAGCGGTGGGAGCACTCCTCGGCCTCCTCTGGCTGCAGCGGAGGATCCAGCGCCGCCGTCGTTCGCGACACGTTTTGTAAAAGGCGATTTACTGTTACTTTTGCCCAACTAGTATTTCTTTGACGTGTTCATGGTTGATTGCACGGAGGGCACCGGTGACGCGAGCACGGCTCAGGGCAGCTGTCTCCGCCGTTGTGATGTCTTTGGGGATCAGCGGCGCCTTCCTGGTCGCCGTGGCACCGCTCACCGGTTCCTCCGTGGCCGGCGCGACGGTCAGGACGATGGTCGCCGACCCGTCGTCCATCCCCGGATGTGACGTCGATCCGGCGGGGCCCTGTGAGGAACCCACGCCGATCGTCACGGTCACGGTCACCGAGGATCCCGGGGGCGGTGCTCCGGGGGAGACCCCGGTCCCGCAGAAGACCGTGACCACCACGGTGACCGTCCCGCCGACGACGAAGCCTCCGAAGACCACGGCCCCGCCGCCCCCGCAGGAGCCGGTCGCTCCGCCGGCTCAGGAGACCACGGCCCCGATCGCTCCGCCGGAGACCGAGACCAGCCCTTCGGCGTCCGAGGAGGCGGAGGTCCAGTTCCCGGCCAGCACCCCGTCGGACACGCTTCCCTCCGCCACGCCCACCCCCCAGGAGAGCGCCACGTTCGACGAGAACGCCCCCGGCTCCTCCGTGGCCGAGATCCGCAACGCGAACGCCGAGTTCGACGGGGCCACGCTGAGCCGCCAGCTCGGCATCCCGGCGCTGATCCTGGTGCTGCTGGTGCTGTTCGCCGTGCTGATCTTCGAGGGCAGGCTGCGCCGCCTGGCCCACGCCGCGGCCATCCGCCGGGCCGGTCCCCGGGGAATGGGTCCCCGCGTCGATTCGATGGACCCGATGGCCTATCACGGCGGTCCCGGCTACGCCGCCGGACCCGGTTTCGTTCCCGGCCCCTACCAGGGCGGCACGGCCTACGCGCCGATCATCAGCCTCGTCCCGATGCAGATGTACTCTCCGGTCTACCCGGAGGGTTACGCCCCCGGGCAGTACCCCTACGGCTACGAGCAGACGACGGCGTACATGCCCGCGCCCGGCTACGAGCAGCAGGCCACCGGCCACAGTGACCCGTACGGCCGGCAGACCGTCCAGGGGCAGGTGCCCTACGGCCCGGTGGGCCAGGACGGCTCGGCGGCCGCGTTCCACGGCACCCAGCCCTTCGGCCAGGAACCGCAGGATGATCGGAACCTGCCGGGCCGCCCCCAGGGCGATTTCCAGTCCTTCGGACCCGAGTCGCAGGGCGCTCCGGGTCAGGGTGGGCCGGACGAGCGTACCCAGCCCGGCCGGCCGGAGAACCTCGGCCCCGAGCCTCGCGAGGGGCGTTTCCCGCAGGGGCAGCCCGAGTTCCCCGGGGCGCCGTTCCCGCAGGAGCCTTCCCGAGGCGGCCCTGGCGGCCACGGGGGTCCCGTCGGCGGGGCTCACGGCAGTGGGGCTCACGGCAGTGGCGGCCCGCCGGTTCACGGTGGTCCCGGTGGCCCCGGCGGTGATCCGGCGACGCTGATCGGCCCCGGTGGTCCGGGAACCTACGGTGGCCCCGGTAATCGGCCGGACGCCGGCGAGCAGCCCCCCATGGGGCCGGCCCCGACGGCGGTCTACCCGCTCCCCGGTCAGGACGTCGGCAAGAAGAAGCGCGGTCTCTTCCGCCGCTCCACCTGACCCGTACCGGCCCGGCGGGTGGTGGAGGCGTTCCCAGCCTCTGGAACCGTCCTCGCCTCCGAGCACGCTGTTGCGCGCGGACTTGATGTGTGGATACGCGGAAGCGGCGGCCACCGCTATCACGTGTCTCATCCCTGCCGCAGTAGGTCGCCAATGGCCGCGATCCCGTGTCTGATCGCGTCCTCGTTGACGTCTCCGAAGCCGAACACGATCCCCGGCGAGCGGTATCGACCGAGCCCCTGCAGCCCGACGGAGCGCTGGGCCGCCGCGTCGACGATCTCCGCTTCGTCGGCTCCCTCGGGAAGCCGGGCGACGGCGTGGAAGCCCGCGGCGAGTCCCGCCAGCTCGTGGTCGGGGCGTGCTCGCCGATCGCTGCGACCAGTTCGCTGCGACCGCCGGTTCAGGCTGCCGAGTGCCGGGTTCAGCCGAGATACGACCAGAAGCCTCCAGCGGTGGAAGTGAACCGCGGGCTTGAAACGCTGGGGAAACACGGCGGCGCCGCCCGGGGAGAGTCCCGTGGGCGGCGCCGCCGTGCAGGGGTCAGCTCTTCGAGCCGGAACGCTTGAAGATCTTGTTGCCCAGCCAGACCAGCGGATCGTACTTCCGGTCGACGACGCGCTCCTTCATGGGAATCAGCGCGTTGTCAGTGATCTTGATGTGCTCGGGGCAGACCTCGGTGCAGCACTTGGTGATGTTGCAGTAGCCCAGGCCGTGCTCCTCCTGAGCGGAGTCCTTGCGGTCGGCCACGTCGTACGGGTGCATGTCCAGCTCGGCGATCCGCATCAGGAAGCGCGGACCGGCGAAGTCGGGCTTGTTCTCCTCGTGGTCACGGATGACGTGACAGACGTTGTTGCACATGAAGCACTCGATGCACTTGCGGAACTCCTGGGACCGCTCGACGTCGATCTGCTGCATGCGGTACTCGCCCGGCTTCACATCGGCCGGAGGAGTGAAGGACGGGATCTCCCTGGCCTTCTGGTAGTTGTACGAGACGTCCGTGACCAGGTCCTTGATCACCGGGAACGTCCGCATGGGCGTCACGGTGATCGTCTCCTCCTCGCTGAAGGTGGACATCCGGGTCATGCACCCGAGCTTCGGCCTGCCGTTGATCTCCATGGAGCACGAGCCGCACTTGCCGGCCTTGCAGTTCCAGCGGACGGCGAGGTCGGGGGCCTGGGTCGCCTGGAGCCTGTGGATGATGTCGAGAACGACCTCGCCCTCGTTCACCTCGACGGTGAAGTCCTCAAGCTTGCCCTCGCCGCCCTCGCCCCGCCAGACGCGGAACTTCGCCTTGTAACTCATGGTTACTCCTTGGCCAGCGCGTCAAAGGCAGCCAGCTCTTCCTCGGTGATGTACTTCTTCAGCTCGTCGCGGTCGAACAGCGTGATGAGGTCGTCCCGCATCGCGGTCTGGACCTGCTCCTCGACCGTGATGCCTGAGCCGTCCGGGGTGAGGGCACAGCGCAGGATCTTGGTCCGCCACTCGGCGGACATGACCGGGAAGTCGTCACGGGTGTGGCCGCCGCGGCTCTCCTCGCGCAGCAGCGCCGCCTTCGCCACGCACTCCGAGACCAGGAGCATGTTGCGCAGGTCGAGGGCGAGGTGCCAGCCCGGGTTGTAGATCCGGCTGCCGGCCGCGCCGACGTTCTGGGCCCGCTCCTTGAGCTTCTCCACCGCCTCCAGCGCCTCGGAGACCTCCTCGGACTTGCGGATGATGCCGACCAGCTCGTTCATCGTCCGCTGCAGCTCGTGGTGGACCTCGTACGGGTTCTCGCCCGAGCGCTCCAGCGGGGCCAGCGCCTCCGTGCTCGCCTTGGCCACGGCCTCCTCGGAGATCTTCGGCCGGGCGGCCAGGCCGTCCACGTACGAGGCCGCTCCCATGCCCGCGCGGCGGCCGAACACCAGCAGGTCCGACAGCGAGTTGCCGCCCAGCCGGTTGGAGCCGTGCATGCCGCCGGAGACCTCACCGGCCGCGAACAGGCCGGGTACGGCCGCCGCGCCGGTGTCGGCGTCGACCTCGACGCCGCCCATGATGTAGTGGCAGGTCGGGCCGACCTGCATGGCCTCCTTGGTGATGTCGACGTCGGCCAGTTCCTTGAACTGGTGGTGCATCGACGGCAGCCGCTTGATGATCTCGGCGGCCGGGAGGCGGGTGGAGACGTCGAGGTAGACGCCGCCCTGGGGCGATCCGCGTCCCGCCTTCACCTCGGAGTTGATGGCCCGCGCGACCTCGTCGCGGGGGAGCAGCTCCGGAGGGCGGCGGTTGTTGGCCTGGTCGGTGTACCAGCGGTCGCCCTCCTCCTCGGAGGTGGCGTACTTGTCCTTGAACACCTCGGGGATGTAGTCGAACATGAAGCGCTTGCCCTCGGAGTTCCTCAGCACCCCGCCGTCGCCGCGGACGGACTCGGTGACGAGGATGCCCCGGACCGAGGGCGGCCAGACCATCCCGGTGGGATGGAACTGGATGAACTCCATGTTGATCAGGTTCGCCCCGGCCAGCAGGGCCAGCGCGTGGCCGTCGCCGGTGTACTCCCACGAGTTGGACGTGACCACGTACGACTTGCCGATGCCGCCGGTGGCCAGCACGATCGCGGGGGCGTCGAACAGGATGAGCTTGCCGTTCTCCCGCCAGTAGCCGAAGGCGCCACAGATGGCGTCGCCGTCCTTGAGCAGGCGGGTCACCGTGCATTCCTGGAAGACCTTGATGTACGCCTCGGCGTCACCGTGGAGCTTCTCGTCCTCCTGCTGGAGCGCGACCACCCGCTGCTGCAGGGTGCGGATCAGCTCCAGGCCCGTGCGGTCGCCGACGTGGGCCAGCCGCGGGTACTCGTGCCCGCCGAAGTTACGCTGGCTGATCTTGCCGTCCTTGGTGCGGTCGAACAGCGCGCCCCACGCCTCCAGCTCCCAGACCCGGTCGGGCGCCTCCTTGGCGTGCAGTTCGGCCATCCTCCAGTTGTTGAGGAACTTGCCGCCCCGCATGGTGTCGCGGAAGTGCACCATCCAGTTGTCGTCGCTGTTGACGTTGCCCATGGCCGCGGCGGCGCCGCCCTCGGCCATGACCGTGTGCGCCTTGCCGAACAGGGACTTGCAGACGATCGCCGTACGCTTGCCCTGCTGGCGGGCCTCGATGGCCGCCCGCAGCCCCGCTCCGCCGGCGCCGATGACGACGACGTCGTATTCGTGACGCTCGATTTCCACTGGTGATCCTTATGCGAACGGGAAGGGAATGATGTTCTTGGCGACCAGTCGGACGTAGATGTCGGCGCCCATCACGCTGAACATGGAGATCAGTGCGAGCTCCTGGTGCTTGGCGTTGAGCTTGGAGACGATGCCCCAGGCCCGGTAGCGGACCGGGTGCTTGGAGAAGTGGTTCAGGCGCCCGGCCGTGATGTGCCGGCAGGAGTGGCACGACAGCGTGTACAGGTTGATGAGGATCGCGTTGACGATCAGGATCCACGTGCCCAGGCCGGTCGGCTTGGCGATCAGCGCCTTCACCGCGTCGTACGCCAGGATGAGGCCGATGACGATCGCCGCGTAGAAGAAGTAACGGTGAATGTTCTGAAGAATCAGAGGGAAGCGCGACTCACCAGTGTACTTCTTGTGCGGCTCGGCCACCCCGCACGCCGGGGGCGAGAGCCAGAACCCCCGGTAGTAGGCCTTGCGGTAGTAGTAGCAGGTGAAGCGGAACCCCGCGGGGAGGCCGAGGATCAGCAGTCCCGGGGGCAGGGCGTACCAGTCGCCGAACGGGGCGAGGCCGAACAGTCGCGCCTCCTCCGGGCAGCTCGTCGCGAGACAGGGCGACGCGAACGGCGCGTGATATGGGGACACGAAGTAGTTCGCGTCGAAGATCGCCCACGTGGCGTAGACGAGGAATGCCGTGAAGATGATGAATGTGACCAGTGGATAGCGCCACCACGGGTCGGTTCGCAGGGTGCGCTCCTTGATCTGCGCACGTTGCCTTCTGGCCGGGCTCTCGGCCGTTGTCTGGGTCATCGAGACCTCTCCACCTCCCGCGAACCCCGCTCGCCTTGGGGTCCGGGTCGTTTCAGTTGTGCCGCGCGCTGGGCCATGGTCGCGCCGGCTCACACGTGCGCGCGCATGTTGGTGGGGGATACGTTACGACGGAGCCCGGGGGTTAGGTGAGCGAGGTCACTGGTAATTTCACTAGCCAGGTGTGATTCCTGTCACGTTGGCGCGCGGAGGTGTCCTGCCTGCGACGTCTCAAGAGGTGGACGATCACAGGGAGGTCTCGGGGGGCGTGAAAACGGGCACGGGAATCCCGCCCGCGGGGATCTCGCCCGGATGGACGACACCCGGCGGACCGGGAGATCCCGCCGCCGGGCGTGGCGTGCCGTCAGTAGTGCTGGCCGGAGTTGGGCAGCTTGACGACGGTCACGAAGAAGTCGTCGATCCGCCGGACCACGCTGATGAACTGGTCGAAGTCGACGGGCTTGGAAACGTAGGCGTTGGCGTGCAGGTTGTAGCTGCGCAGGATGTCCTCCTCGGACTCCGACGTGGTCAGCACCACCACCGGGATCCCGCGGAGCTTCTCGTCGGCCTTTATGTCCTGGAGCACCTCCCGGCCGTCCTTGCGGGGCAGGTTGAGGTCGAGCAGGATCAGGTCGGGCCGGGGCACGTCGGCGTACTCGCCCTCCTTGCGGAGGAAGGACATGGCCTGCTCGCCGTCGTTGACCACGTGCAGCTTGTTGCGGACCTTGTTGAGCTCGAACGCCTCCCGGGTCAGCAGGACGTCGCCCGGGTCGTCCTCGACCAGCAGGACGTCGATCCAGCGCAGATCATTCATCAGATATCTCCTGAGGGAAGGGTCCAGCGGAAGGTCGTACCGGTTCTGGTGGTGTTCTCGGGTCCGCCGTCCTCGGTGTCCAGCCAGATGCGACCGCCGTGGTACTCGACGATTTTCTTGCAGAGAGCCAACCCGATGCCGGTACCCGCGTAGACGTCCCGCCCGTGCAGGCGCTGGAAGATCAGGAAGATGCGGTCAGTGTATTTACTGTCGATGCCGATGCCGTTGTCGGTGCAGGAGAACTCCCACATGTCCCCGTCGCGCCGCACCCCGATGTGGATCTCCGGCGGATCCTGCGAGTGGAACTTGATCGCGTTGCCGATGAGGTTCTGGAAGAGCTGGGTGAGCTGCACCCGGTTGCCGTGCACCCGGGGCAGCTCGTCGTAGGTCACCGTCGCCCCACCGTCCTCGATCGGCGCGGCGAGGTTGTTCAGCGCGGCCTTGAGCGGCACCGTGGCGTCGATGCCGGTGCGCTCGCCGCCCATCCTGCCGACCCGGGAGAAGTCGAGCAGGTCGTTGATCAGCATCTGCATGCGCTTGGCGCCGTCGACCGCGAAGGCGATGTACTGCTTGGCGCGATCGTCGAGCTGGTCGCCGTAGCGCTGCTCCAGCATCTGGGTGAAGCTGGCCACCTTGCGCAGCGGCTCCTGCAGGTCGTGACTGGCCACGTAGGCGAACTGCTCCAGCTCGCTGTTGGAGCGCCTCAGCTCCGTCGCCTGGTCCTCCAGCTTGCGCTGCGTCTCCGAGGCCCGGTGCCACTCGGCGAGGATGCGGCGGCGCATCGCGTCGACGTGGCCGGACAGCTCGGCCAGTTCGGCGGGGTGCTCGACCCCGAGCTTGTGGTCGAAGTCCCCCTGGGCGACCGCGCGCACCTGCTCGTTCAGCTCCGCCAGCGGGCGGAGCACCGCGTGGCGCACGATGAGGGCCGAGACGATCGCGGCCGCGACCAGTGCCCCGGCCACCCCGATGAGCGCGATGTAGAGGGCCTGCCAGCCGCGGTCGAGCTGAGCGCTGCCGATCTCGTGCAGCCGGCTCAGGTGGCTCTGCAGATCCGAGAGGGACTGCCGGATCTCGGTGAACCGGGTGGCGTTGACCGTGGCGTTCTGCCGGGCGGCGTCGGTCTTCAGCGTCGGCACCGAGGCGATGACCTGCTCCGCGTAGTCGCGCCGCCAGGCGTCTCCGCCGGCCTTCAGCCGGGCCACCTCGGCGCTGATCGCCGGCCGCTCCGGCATCCGGGGGACCAGCGCGGTGAGCGCCGCCATCGCTCTGTCCTCCTCGGCGAGCGCCTTCCGGTAGTCGTTCAGGGAGGTGTCCTCGTTGGTCCTGCCGTACGCCCGCACCGAGCTCTCCTGAGAGGTCAGCGCGTTGGAGATCTCCAGGGTGCGCAGCGTCGCCGGATCGATGACGTCGACCAGGGTCTCCCTGGCCTGGCGCGCGTCCTCGATCGACCTGATCGTGACGACGGCCGAGATCATGAAGATCAGTGCGATGCCCACCCCGGCGAACATGAACCAGCGCCCCAGCGGGAGCCTCCCGAACCCCTGCGCAGGGGTGGGCGCGGGCAGAGGCTTGGGACTGGTGCCGCGATCCGAGCGCTCGGTCATCGTTTTCCGTTCCGGGAGATGAGCACGGTCGCCAGGTCGTCGCTGAGCGCGTCGCGGTTCAGTTCGATGACGCGCTCGATGAGGCGGTCGAGTTCGATCCCGCCCTGCTCCTGGACGAGCCTGAGCAGGCCCTCGGTGCCGAGCAGGTCGGGTCCGCCGCCCACGGTGGCCTCGATCAGCCCGTCGGTGTAGAGCAGCAGCGACCAGTCGTCGCCGAGCGCGACGTCGATCTCCGACCAGTGCACGTCCTGGAAGATGCCCAGTGGCGGTCCCGAGGGGGTGCCCGGCACCACGCCGATCGCGCCGTCGCGGATCAGCAGCGGCGGCGGGTGGCCGACCACGTGCATCCGCGCGTGGCTGAGCGCGGGGTCGATGGTGGCGATGCACAGGGTGGTGAAGATCTCCGCCGACTTGCGTTCCAGGCGGAGCACCGACTCCAGCGTGCCGAGCAGTTCGTTGCCGGTGTGCCCGGCCAGGACCAGGGTCCGCCAGGCGATCCTGAGCGCGACCCCCAGCGCGGCCTCGTCGGGACCGTGCCCGCACACGTCGCCGACCACCACGTGGACGGCGCCGTCGGGGCTCTGCACGGTGTCCCAGAAGTCACCGGCGAGCAGGGCGCGCCTGCGTCCTGGCAGGTAGCGGGAGTGGTGTTCCAGAACCTCCGTGGTCAGCAGCGGGACCGGGAGGAGCCCGCGTTCGAGGCGGGAGTTCTCCTTGGTGAGCAGTTCGGCCTCGACCAGCCTGCGCTGGGCCAGGTCGGCGCGCTTGCGCTCCATCGCGTAGCGGATCGCCCGCGCCAGCAGGCGACCCTCCACGTCCTGCTTGACCAGGAAGTCCTGGGCGCCCGCGGCGACCGCCTCCACGCCGACGTGGGCGTCGTTCAGGCCGGTCAGCACGAGCACGGCGGCATGCGGCGCCATCGAGAGCACCTGCTCCAGTGCCTCCAGGCCGGTCGCGTCGGGCAGGGAGAGGTCGACGAGCACGCACTGCACGTCGGAGGTCAGCCGGACCCTGCTCTCGGCCAGGCTCCGCACCCAGATGATCTTCGGTGGGTTGTCCGCCTCGCCGAGCAACTCCTCCACGAGAAAGGCGTCGCCCGCGTCATCCTCGATAAGAAGAAGCGTGAGCGTTTCGTTGGCGGGGGCGGTCACTGACGCCTCTTCGTGAGCTCGGGAGAACCTGTCGACGCTACGTAGAATAGTGCGACACTTCAGCTACTGGGATGCCGGTGCGAGGTGATTCACCGCCCGCCGGGAGGCGCGGAGCGGGCGCGGGATGCCGGCGGTGTCCTCGCCGGGAGTCAACCCTGGATGATCAGGTCCAGTCCCTGGGGGAGGCTGCCCTCGTGGGCGGCCTCGGCGAGGAAGAGGAGCAGGGTCGCGCGGAAGGCCTGGGCCGCGCGGGTGGGCTCGACGTCCTTGCGGTGCGCGATGGCGATGGTGCGGCGCAGCCCGGGAGGAGCCAGGGGTGTCCCGGAAAGTCCCGGACGGCCGTCCAGGACCATCGAGGGCACCAGCGCGACCCCCAGCCCGGCCTCCACGAAGCGCAGCACGGCGTCCATCTCGCCGCCCTCCACCGCGAACCTGGGCTCGAACCCGGCCTGCCGGCAGGCGTTGAGCGTGGCCTCCCGCAGGTCGTATCCGCGCCTGAACATCACCATCGGCCGGCGGCGCAACTCTTCGATGCGCACGTACGATTTGCGGACGCGAGTGGTCGAGGGAGAGGCGACGACGAGGTTCTCCCGCAGCACCTCCTCGGTGACGAGGGCGGGGTCGTCGCTGTGCAGCGGCATGATGATCAGCGCCAGGTCGAGCTGGCCCCGGGCGAGGGTGCGGACCAGGTCGCGGGAGCCGCCCTCCTCCACGAACAGCTCGATGCCGGGGTAGGTGTGGTGGAACCTGGCCAGCGCGTCGGCGAGCAGCCCCGCGCAGAGCGAGGGCGTGGCGCCCAGCCGGACCCGGCCGCGGCGCAGCCCGGCCAGCTCGCCGACCTCGCTCCTGGCGGTCTCGGCGTCGGCCAGCATGCGGCGGGCCAGCGGTAGCAACGCCTCGCCCGCGGGGGTCAGCGTGACGTTTCCCCGGGCACGACTGAACAGCGGCGCGCCGAGCTCGGCCTCCAGGGCCTTGATCTGCTTGCTCAGCGAGGGCTGGGCTACGCGCATCCGCTCGGCGGCCTGGGTGAAGTGCCGAGCCTCGGCGACCGCCACGAAATAGGCGAGTTGCTGGAGCTGCACGTTTCCCTAGCGTACGGACCCTCCGACCGCGGATTCGGGGCGGGTGGTGGTGGGAGAGACAATGTGAGATTGCTCGCACCACGCGGCGAGACGCGACACCGGAAGCAGCGGGGACGCAGAGGTAATAGCCGCAGGCTATGGAAACCACATCCGCGATGACTTGGACTTGGATAAATCCCCTTACCTAGCGTCACAGGGGTGACTGCCACGATTGAGCGCGGATCCGCCACCGCGTCTGTGAAACCCCCCGCGGACACCGCGAAGACCGCGAAGCCCAGGCGAAAAGGCGGCTTCCTGGGCTCCTCCAACGGCAAGAAGGCCGTGATGGCCATCACGGGCGCCGTGATGGTGCTCTTCCTGATCGGCCACATGGCCGGAAACCTCAAGAGCTTCGCCGGTGCCGAGTCGTTCAACTCCTACGCGGCCTTCCTGCGGACCATGGGCGAGCCGATCTTCCCGCACCGGGTCCTGCTGACCGTCGTCGAGGTCGTGATGGTCGTCGCGGTCGCCCTGCACATGTGGTCGGCGATCTCCCTGGCCCGGCGGGCGAGCAAGGCCCGCCCGGTCAAGTACGCGGCCAGGCGCAAGTCCAGGGCGAACGGCTACGCGGTCCACACCATGCGCTACGGCGGCGTCATCATCGTGCTGTTCGTGATCTACCACCTGCTGGACCTGACGTTCGGCGCGGTCAACCCGGCCGGTGGCGGCGCCACCCCCTACGACCGCCTGGTCGAGGGCTTCGCGCCGTCGCGCTGGTGGGTCACCCTGTTCTACGTGCTCGCCCTCGTCATGGTCGGCCTGCACCTGCGCCACGGCCTGTGGAGCGCCTTCCAGACGCTCGGCCTGGCGAGCAGCCGCAGCTACCGCCCGCTGAAGGCCGTCGCCGCGGGCCTGTCGGCGCTGCTGGTCATCGGCTTCCTCGCGGTCCCGGTGGCGGTCGCGATCGGAGTGATCAAGTGAGCAAGAGCTCGAACCCGGCGGGTCTTCCGCACGGAGAACAAGGGGTGAGGACCGCGATGAGCACGGGGTACACCGAAGGTGAGCCGATCCGTGACACCAAGGCCCCCGACGGCCCGATCGAGGACCGCTGGGAGAAGCGCAAGTTCTCCGCGAAGCTGGTCAACCCGGCCAACAAGCGCAAGCTCCACGTCATCGTCGTGGGCACCGGGCTGGCGGGCGGCTCGGCCGCCGCGACCCTCGGCGAGCTCGGCTACAACGTCACCTCGTTCTGCTACCAGGACACGCCCCGCCGCGCGCACTCCATCGCGGCCCAGGGCGGTATCAACGCGGCCAAGAACTACCGCGGCGACGGCGACTCGATCTACCGGCTTTTCTACGACACGGTCAAGGGCGGTGACTTCCGCGCCCGCGAGTCCAACGTCTACCGGCTCGCCCAGGTCAGTGTGAACATCATCGACCAGGCCGTGGCCCAGGGCGTGCCGTTCGCCCGCGAGTACGGCGGTCTGCTCGACACCCGCTCCTTCGGTGGCGCGCAGGTCTCCCGTACCTTCTACGCCCGAGGCCAGACGGGTCAGCAGCTCCTGCTCGGCGCGTACCAGGCGCTGGAGCGCCAGATCGCGGCCGGCACCGTCAAGATGCACACCCGTCACGAGATGCTCGACCTGATCGTCTCCGACGGCCGGGCACGCGGCGTCATCGTCCGTGACATGGTCACCGGCGAGATCGAGCGGCACGTCGCCGACGCGGTGGTGCTGGCCAGCGGCGGGTACGGCAACGTGTTCTTCCTGTCGACGAACGCCAAGGGCTGCAACACCACGGCGATCTGGCGGGCACACCGGCGCGGCGCGATGTTCGCCAACCCCTGCTACACCCAGATCCACCCGACCTGCATCCCGGTCAGCGGCGACCACCAGTCGAAGCTGACCCTGATGTCGGAGTCGCTGCGCAACGACGGCCGCGTGTGGGTGCCGCTGAAGGCGGGCGACGCCCGTCCGGCCTCGGCGATCCCCGAGGAGGAGCGCGACTACTACCTGGAGCGGATCTACCCGGCGTTCGGCAACCTGGTCCCGCGTGACATCGCCTCCCGCGCGGCCAAGAACGTCTGCGACGAGGGCCGCGGTGTCGGCCCCGGCGGCCTGGGCGTCTACCTCGACTTCGCCGACGCGATCCGCCGTCTGGGCCGCGATGCGGTGGAGAAGAAGTACGGCAACCTCTTCGAGATGTACGAGCGCATCACCGGCGAGGACCCGTACGCCCAGCCGATGCGCATCTACCCCGCCGTCCACTACACGATGGGCGGCCTGTGGGTGGACTACGACCTGCAGTCCACGATCCCGGGCCTGTTCGTGATCGGCGAGGCCAACTTCTCCGACCACGGCGCCAACCGTCTCGGCGCGTCCGCGCTGATGCAGGGCCTGTCAGACGGCTACTTCGTGCTGCCGACCACGATCGGCGACTACCTCGCGAACGGCCCCTACGGTGAGGTCGACGAGGACGATGTGGCCGAGGCCGAGGCCGAGGTGCGCCAGAAGATCGACAAGCTGCTGACGAACAACGGCGACCGCACCGCGGACTCCTACCACCGTGAACTCGGCAAGATCATGTGGGAGTACTGCGGCATGGAGCGCACCGAGGAGTCGCTCCGCAAGGCGCTGGAGCGGATCCCCGAGCTGCGCGAGGAGTTCTGGCGGAACGTGAAGGTGTCCGGCGAGGCCGACGAGCTGAACCAGGCGCTGGAACGGGCCGGACGGGTCGGGGACTTCTTCGACCTGGCCGAGCTGATGTGCATCGACGCGCTGCACCGCACCGAGTCGTGCGGCGGCCACTTCCGCGCCGAGTCGCAGGACGCCGACGGCGAGGCCCTGCGCGACGACGAGAACTTCTCCTATGTCGCGGCCTGGGAGTACGGCGAGCAGGGCCCGATCCTGCACAAGGAAGACCTCGACTACGAGTACGTCAAGATGAGCCAGCGGAGCTACAAGTGAGCGCACCCGACGCAGTGAGCGGAGCGGTCGGCGAGGAACGAGCGATCCGCGCGGCGAATGAGGAGAGGTAAGCGAACCATGAGTATGAACCTCACTCTCAAGGTCTGGCGTCAGAAGGGCCCCAAGGACGGGGGCCGGATGGTCAACTACCGGGTCGAGGACGTGTCACCGGACATGTCCTTCCTGGAGATGCTCGACGTCCTCAACGAGCGGCTCATCCTGGAGGGCGACGACCCGATCGCCTTCGACCACGACTGCCGCGAGGGCATCTGCGGCATGTGCGGCATGGTCATCAACGGCGTCGCGCACGGTGAGCAGGTGGCCACCACCACCTGTCAGCTGCACATGCGTCACTTCGAGGACAACGCGGTCATCACCATCGAGCCGTGGCGCGCCGCGCCCTTCCCGGTGGTGAAGGACCTGGTCGTGGACCGCTCGGCGTTCGACCGGATCATCCAGGCGGGTGGCTTCATCTCCGTCCCGGCCGGTTCGGCCCCCGACGCGCACAGCGTCCCGGTGAAGAAGGTCGACGCCGACGCGGCGTTCGACGCGGCCACCTGCATCGGCTGCGGCGCCTGTGTCGCCGCCTGCCCGAACGGCTCGGCCTCGCTCTTCACCGCGGCCAAGATCACCCACCTGAGCCTGCTGCCGCAGGGCCAGCCCGAGCGCGACTCCCGTGCCGTCGCGATGGTCGAGCAGATGGACGCCGAGGGCTTCGGTGGCTGCACCAACACCGGTGAGTGCACGGCGGTCTGCCCCAAGGGCATCCCGCTGGACACCATCGCCCAGATGAACCACGACTACCTGCGGGCCGCCAAGTAGACCAGGTGGTCGCCGGGCATCCGGTCCCGTCCCCCGGGGCCGGATGCCCCGATCGATCATCCGGGCCTTCCCGGGTTCACCGAGCCGTACATCCGAAGTGATGTACGGCTCGCGCCGTCCCGGCGTGATCCATCCGGCCGATGAGGGGCTGATGACCGTTCGGCCGAGAGCGCGTTCTGTCGCCTCCTGACGTGCTCAGGGTGGTGGTGCGGCAGATTCGACCGCCGGAGGACTCCGGCCGGTTCCTTCGGATCAGTGCCGGTCCGGCCGGCCGAGGTGGCGGGCGATCTCGTGGCGGACCTCGTCGGCGGTGAGGCCCGCCTGGGTGATGACCCGCATTCCGGGCCCCGCGCCCGCGCGGACCAGGCCGAGCAGGATGTGCTCGGTGCCGATGCGTTTGTCCTTCAGCCGCAGGGCCTCCCGCAGTGACAGCTCCAGGGCCTTCTTGGCGCCGGGGGTGAAGGGAACGTGGCCCCGGGGTGCCTTGCGGTCGCGGGGGCGATCCAGGGCGCCGGGCCCGAAGGCGGCCTCGACCTTCTCCCGGATCGCGTCGAGGTCGATGCCGATGGTCTCCAGGGCCTCCGCGTCGAGCTCGCCGGCGCGGGGAGTGCGGCCGACCGCCTCGTCGGCCCGCTCGTGGGTGAGGCCTAGGCCGGTCAGCACCTGGGCGCCGACGCTGTCGCCCTGGCGTAGCAGGCCGAGCAGCAGGTGCTCGGTGCCGATGTGGCCGTGCCGCAGGCGCCGCGCCTCCTCCTGGGCGAGGACCGTCACCTGCCGGGCATTGTCGGTGAACCTTTCGAACATGGTCAGTCCCTCCGTCTCAGCAGCCCTCGGCCGCCCGCGTACTTCTTGTGCACCGCCTGCCGGCTCACTTCCAGACAGTGCGCGATCTCCTGCCAGGACCAGCCCTGGTCCCTGGCGTTCTCCACCTGGAGGGCCTCCAGCCGGTCGACCAGCGTCCGCAGTGCCCGTACGGCCCGCAGGCCGACGGCCGGATCGCGGCTACCGGCGTCGGATGCCAGTTGCGCCGTATCACTCATGTCTGTCAATTTAGGTTGACGAGGCCCATCTGTCAACCCTGATTGACGGCGACACGCCGGGGAGGCCGAAAATCGTTTGCCGGGCCAGGTCGGAGTTTGTGACCCTTGTTGTGAGATGCGCTCCTTACCAGCCGCCGACCCCGGCCTTCCCGATGCCCGCAGCCCGATCCGTTACCTGTTGTGGGTGGCCCGCATGCAGCGAGGCCCACTGCTCCTCGGCATCGGCTACGCCATCCTGTGGTGGCTGGCGATGGCGCTCGTCCCCGCCGCGATGGGCAACGGCATCGACGCGATCACAGCTAAGGACCTATCGGCCCTGGTCACCTGGGGCGCCGTGGTGCTCGCCCTGGGAATCACCCAGGCCGTCACGGGCATCCTGCGGCACCGGATGGCCGTCTACAACTGGCTGAGTGCCGCCTACCGGACCGTCCAGGTCACCGTCAGGCAGTCGACCCGGCTGGGCGCGACCCTGCCCAAACGCATGTCCACCGGCGAGGTGGTCAGCGTCGGCAACTCCGACATCGCCCACATCGGCAACGCGATGGACATCCTGCTCCGCGGCTGCGGCGCCGTCGTCGCCATCGCCGTCGTGACCGTCATCCTGATCGACGCCTCGCCGCAACTGGGACTGATGGTGCTGGTCGGCCTGCCCCTCGTGGCGGTCGCCGTCGCCCCCCTGCTCAAGCCACTGCACCGCCGCCAGAACGACCACCGCGACCTGCAGGGCGACCTCGCCACCCGTGCCGCCGACATCGTCACGGGCCTGCGGGTGCTCCGCGGCATCGGCGGTGAGCGGGTCTTCGCCGACCGCTACGGCGCCGAGTCGCAGCGAGTGCGTCACGCCGGCGTGCGGGTGGCCTCCGTCGAGTCGATGCTGGAGGGCGCGCAGGTCCTGCTGCCCGGACTGCTGATCGCCGGGGTGACCTGGCTCGGCGCGACCTTCGCGATGCGCGGCGAGATCACCGCCGGCCAGCTCGTCGCCTTCTACGGCTACGCGGTCTTCCTGATCGCCCCGGTGCGCACCCTCACCGAGGCGGCCGACAAGCTGACCAAGGGGCACGTCGCCGCCCGCAGGGTGGTGCGCATCCTGGCGCTGAAGCCCGAGGTGGAGGGCGGCACCGGCCGCTCGGAGGGTGGCCTGCTGCGCGACGTGACCTCCGGGGTCGCGGTGCGCCCCGGCATGCTCACCGCCGTCGCGGCGGCCGTCCCCGAGGAGGCCGTGACCATCGCCGACCGGCTCGGCCGCTACAGCGACGGCGACGTCGACTTCGGCGACGTGGCGCTCGACGCCCTGCCGATCTCCGAGGTCCGCCGCCGCGTCCTCGTCGCCGACAACGAGGCCCAGCTGTTCGCCGGGATGCTCAGGGACGAACTGGACGTCACCGGCCGCGCCTCCGACGAGGAGATCACCCGGGCGTTGCAGGCCGCGTGCGCCGTCGACATCGTCGAGGCGCTGCCCGGCGGTCTGGAGGGGCGCGTCGCCGAGGCCGGCCGGGAGTTCTCCGGCGGTCAGCAGCAGCGGCTCAGGCTCGCCAGGGCGCTGACCCTCGACCCGGAGGTGCTCATCCTCATCGAGCCCACCAGCGCGGTCGACGCGCACAGCGAGGCCCGCATCGCCGACCGGCTGGCCAAGGCCCGCGCGGGCAAGACCACGCTGGTCTGCACGACCAGCCCGCTGGTGCTCGACCGCACCGACCACGTCATCTACGTCGAGGGAGGCGTCGTGCGCGCCGAGGGCACGCATCGGGAACTGCTGGCCACCCACCCGGGCTACACCGCCGTCGTGACCCGGGGTGAGGAGTCATGAGCAGGCAGATCCTGCCCGTCGCCGACACCGCGCAGGTTCGGGCGTACGCCCGCAGGCTCACCCTGAAATATCCCGGAGGGCTCACCGTGGCGCTGGGCCTGCACGGCCTGGCCGCCGTCGCCGGCCTGGCGGTGCCGTGGCTGCTCGGCGGCCTCGTCCAGGGCGTCCAGGACGGCACCGGGACCGACGTCACCATGGTGTCGCTGGCCATCGGCGGCTTCCTGGTCGCCCAGGCGGTGCTGGTCAGGTTCGCCGTCTACGCCTCGGCCAGGCTCGGTGAGAAGGTCCTCGCCGAGCTGCGCGAGGAGTTCGTCGGGCGGGTGCTCGGCCTGCCGCTGTCCGTCGTCGAGCGGGCCGGATCCGGCGACCTGATCTCGCGGACCTCGCGTGACGTCGACTCGCTGTCGCGCACCGTACGGCACGCCGTGCCTGAGACGATGATCGCGCTGGTCACCTGCCTGATCACCGTCGGCGCGCTGGTACTGGTCGGGCCGCTGCTCGCGCTGCCCTCGCTGCTGGCCGTCCCCATCCTGTGGATCTCCACCCGCTGGTATCTCAACCGGGCCAGGGACGGTTACCTGCGCGAGAGCGCCGCGTACGCCGACATGACCGACGGGCTGGCCGAGACGGTCGGCGGCGCCCGCGCGGTGGAGGCCCTGGGCCTGCAGGAGCGGCGGCACCGTCGCACCGACACCGACATCGCCCGCTCGTGGGCGGCCGAGCGCTACACGCTGGGGCTGCGCACCGTCTGGTTCCCCTCGGTCGAGCTCGGCTACGTGATCCCGATCGTGGCGACGCTGGTCATCGGCGGTCTGTTCTACGTCCAGGGCTGGGTCTCGCTGGCCCAGGTCACCGCGGCCACGCTCTACGTCCAGCAGCTCATCGACCCGCTCGACCGGCTGCTGATGTGGATCGACGAGCTCCAGGTCGGCGGCGCCTCCATGGCCCGGCTGCTCGGCGTCGCCGAGGTGCCCGACGACCGCGAGGCCACCTCCGCCGCTCCCGAGGGCAGTGCGCTGGCGGCCGACGACGTCCGCTACGCCTACCGCGAGGGCCACGACGTGCTGCACGGCATCGACCTGCTGGTCGAGCCGGGCGAGCGGCTGGCCATGGTCGGCCCGTCGGGGGCGGGCAAGTCCACGCTGGGCCGTCTGCTCGCCGGCATCCACGGCCCCCGCACCGGCTCGGTCACCGTGGGCGGCGTCCCCCTGGTCGAGCTACCCCTGAACGACCTGCGCGGCCAGGTCGCCCTGGTGACCCAGGAGCACCACATCTTCCGGGGCACGGTGCGCGACAACGTGCTGATCGCCAGGCCCGACGCCGACGACGCGCGGGTTCGCGAGGTGCTGGAGGCCGTGGACGCCTGGGACTGGGTCGAGGCCCTGCCCGAGGGGCTCGACACGGCGGTCGGCTCCGGCGGCGAGCACGTTCCCCCCGCCCAGGCCCAGCAGCTGGCCCTGGCCCGGCTGGTGCTGGCCGACCCGCACACCCTGGTCCTCGATGAGGCCACCTCGCTGATCGACCCCCGCGCGGCCCGCCGCCTGGAACGCTCACTGGCCGCCGTCCTCGACGGCCGTACGGTGATCGCCATCGCCCACCGGCTCTACACGGCCCACGACGCCGACCGCGTCGCGGTGGTGGAGGACGGCCGCATCAGCGAACTCGGCTCCCACGAGGAACTGGTCGCGGCGGGGGGCTCATACGCGGCGCTGTGGAGCAGCTGGCACGGCACCTCCAAGTGACGAGTGCCGAAGACCGCCCCGGCCGCGCCGCGGGAGTCAGTCTCGGAGGGCCTTCGGCCGGGCCGCGTCCTGTTTCGGAGGCTCGGGAGGGGCCGGGCGGCGGACGTGGACCGGCGTTCCTGTCGGGATCATGTCGAACAGGGGCTTGGCGTTGTGCAGCGGGACCCGGATGCAGCCGTGGGACGCGGGGTGCAGCGGGACCCTCTCCGAGCCGTGGAAGCCGATGCCCCCGTTGAAGTAGATGGTGTAGAACTGGTCGCCCAGCGGCCCGTGGGTCCATCCGGTGGTCCGCCACCAGGAGCGGAAGTCTCCGACGGGCGTGACGGCGACCCCGCAGTGGCCGTTCTTGCAGTAGTGCTTGTCGTTACCGGTCGAGATATGGGTGACCAGGGCCGGCTTGCCGTCCCGCCAGGCGGTGAGCAGCTGGCGACGCAGGTCGATCTCCACTCTGGTGGGCTCTCCCCAGGGCACCAGCGGTCTGAGACGCGCGGGGTCGGCGAGGGCCTTCCAGGTCGGCGGGTCGATCTCGTCGACGGCGGGCAGTCCGTTGGCCTTCTGGAAGGCCCATACGGCCGCGCGCAGCGCGGGGTTGTACTCCTGGCTGGAAGATCCTGTGTTGAACCCCAGCCGGTCGAGACGTTTTTTGATCTCCTGGACCTGGGTTCCCCGGTCACCGGGGCGAAGGACGGGGAAACGCGACAGTGGGGTGTGCTCGGAACGGGGCGGGTGGTCATCGGCGACGGCGGGTTCGGAGCGTCTCGGTGACGCGACGCCGGTGTTCGCGATGCCGAACGGCAGGCACGAGGTGAGCGCGAGGGCCGTGTTCGCGATCAGAAGGCACTTGACGATTCTCTGCATTTCAGTGAGCCTTTTTGGTCTGTCGTCGCGACCGGGCAGGGTGATATGCGGTGATGGAGGCACCGGGCCACCTCACCGTATTCAGGCCGTCTCGCGTCGACTCCGGGAAGAAAGGAGAATGCTCAGCAGGAGTAGGAGTACGTACGGTCCTCCACGGCCGCGCGCACCAGGCCGACGGCCTCCTGGGCGCAGCCCCAGGAAAAGCTGAATCCGGCCCCGCCGTGTGCGAAGTTGTAGATGATCCGCCCTTCCTCGTCCCATTCGAGGCAGACGTTTTCCTTCCGAAACGGCCGCAGTCCGGCCCGTACCGGCTCATCGGGATCCAGCTCGAAACTTCGCAGCGCGGGCATGAAGGCCAGGCAGCGCTCGTACATGTCCCGCACCGGAGGGTGGTTCTCCAGGTTGATTCCGGTGTCCCACTCGTCCTTCTCCGCCAGCCCGCCGAGAACAAGGATCTGCGGACTGCGCGGCACGATGAAGACGATGTCCTGCTCGCCGTTGTTCGCCTCGTCGTGGGAGACGCAGTGGGCCTCGTCGATCCCGTCGTTGCGGACCCGCACCAGCGCACCGCGGAGTGGATACATGCTGACACCGCGGAGCTCGGCGGTGCCGAGCCCCGCGCAGCAGACGATCACCTCGGCGTCGAACCGGTCGAGGAGCTCGGCCTTCCTCTCGGTCAGCGTCCCCTCGATCCGATGCCGTCTGACCCGCACCCCGTGCGTTTTGACCTGCCGCATCAGCCACAGCATGTACCGGTCTGTGTCGATCATGGGCGCCAGGTGGGAGTAGGCGTCGACCACGCCGTAGCCGGGGCTGATGCCGTTCCGCTCGGCGAGCGATCGGTCGCGGACGAAGCCGCGCACCTTCCCCGCGAGCTCCCGCATCTTGTGGAGATCGTGGGGATTCTCCTCGACGGGGTGCTTGAAATAGAAGTTGGACCTCCGCATGGCCACCCCGGGAACTCCGGACCGGGCCAGCTCCTCGAATATCCGGTACGAGGTGACGCACCAGCTCTTGGAGCGGGCGAGCGAGACCTGGTCGTGGTGGTAACCGCAGACCGCGGGCGGCCACTCCCACAGCGCGCCCGCGACGACCGAGACGATGTCGGGTGCGAACCTGTCCGCGATGACGGTGACCCGGAATCCCTCCCTGGCCAGACACAGCGCGGTCGTCAACCCGCTCACACCGGCTCCGACGACAAGTACCTTCTCTGAATTCGCGCGCACCTGGGAACGCCTTCTTTCTGGATCCGTCCAGCTCGATCAATTTTCGGCGTGGCCGACCGAGGAAGGCCGTCACGACGAGCGCTGAAACTTCTCCAGGGTAAATCGAGGCACCGGTGAACCCCGGAATGGCGGCGAATCCGGGATGGGGGACGGATGGCCACCGGCGAATGGGAAAAAAGTACCGAACGGGGAAAAGCCATACGCGCCCCAAATCCCATGATGACGAGCGTTTGGCGGCGTGCCGGATTTTCATCGCCAATCCATGGATCGGCTCGGGAGAATACCGGCGCATTCTTGGCCGTTCCCCGGCGGGCGCGGTGGGCCGATCGGGGGCATGGCGGGCTGGATTGCCTACGTTGCCCTGGGGACTCGCCTATATATCCCCGGTGGGACTGTTGGGGGTAGCTGGCCGGTCGAGTCGTACTTGTTCCAGAACGTGGCGACCGGGGGAATTCAGCCGCGCGTCCGATGGGGGACGCCGTGCCGGTGAGCGGTTCTGTGCCGCACCGGCACGGCGTCATACCCTCTGACGGGAATGGCCCCGGCTCAGACCAGGGCCTTCTTGAGGAAGTCGACCTGGAGCAGGAGCAGGTTCTCCGCCACGACCTCCTGCGGGGTCATGTGGGTGACCCCGGACAGCGGCAGCACGTTGTGCGGGCGACCGGCGGCCAGCAGAGCCGAGGAGAGGCGGAGGGTGTGGGCGGCGACCACGTTGTCGTCGGCCAGGCCGTGGATCAGCAGGAGGGGACGGTCCAGCTTCTCGGCGTCGGCGAACAGGGACGAGGAGTCGTAGTGCCCCTCGTCGGGCCGGCCGAGGTAGCGCTCGGTGTAGCAGGTGTCGTACAGGCGCCAGTCGGTCACCGGGGCCCCCGCGACGGCCGCGTGGAACACGTCGGGGCGGCGGAGCACGGCCAGGGCGGCCAGGTAGCCGCCGAAGGACCAGCCACGGATGCCGACCCGCGTCAGGTCCAGGTCGTCGGGGAACCGCGCGGCGGCGCCGTGCAGGGCGTCGATCTGGTCCTCCAGGATCGGGGTGGCCAGGTCGTGCAGGATGGCCCGCTCGAACTCGGGGCCCCGCCCCGGGGTGCCGCGGCCGTCGGCCACGACCACCGCGAAACCCTGGTCGGCGAACCACTGGCTGGTCAGGTGCGCCCCGGCCGCGGCCAGGACGCGCTGGGCGTGCGGTCCGCCGTACGGGTCCATGAGGACCGGCAGTCTCGCAGAGCCCGGCACATGACCGGAGGGCAGGAGCACCGCGGTGGCCAGGTCGCGCTCGCCCGCCCTGATCAGGGAGACTCGCAGGTCCAGGCCGGGGCGCTCGGCGTACGAGGTGATGTGGCCGCGGGGCGTGCCGTTGTGCAGGACCCGGGTGACGGAGCCCTCGCTTTCGAGGGTCTGACCGGTGATCACGAGGGTGCCGCCCGCGGTGTGGCCGCTGTAGACGCCGCCCTCGGTCGGGCTGACGAGCGTGATCTGACCCCTCCGGTACGCCCATACCGCGATCTCGGTGGGTTCCCCGCTCGCCCGGAAGAGCACGGTCTCGCCGTCGATGTCGAGGATCTCGCGGACCTGGAGGGTGGGCGGCGTGACGGGGTCGTCGCCGACGATCAGGCGGTGGCCGCCCTCGGAGGTGGCGGCCCAGACGAGGCTGCCGTCGGCCAGGTGGCCGGGCACGCCGGTGACGACGTCGACCCAGGCGGGGTCGGTGTCCTCGCGCACCGGGGTGGAGGTGCCGGTGGCCGGGTCGACGGCGAGCAGCCGCATGGTGCGCTGGTCGCGCGTCATGGTGACGATCGACAGGCCGTGGGCGTCCCAGGCGGCGTTGACCAGGTACTCGTCGTCGAAGGGCACGGGGACGCGGGCCCCGGTGAGGGTCAGTACGAAGAGCTCGACCCCGGCGTTGGCGGTTCCCGCGGAGGGATAGCGCTGCTCGGCGGCGGGCCGGGCCGGGTTGGCCGGGTCGGAGATGTGCCACCGCTGGACCGGCGACTCGTCGGCCCGCTCGACCAGGATCGCGTCCCCCGACGGGGACCACCAGTAGCCCCGCATGCGGTCCATCTCCTCGGAGGCGATGAACTCGGCCAGGCCGTAGGTCACCTCCGGGGCCTCGGGGCGGGCCAGCGCGTGGTCGACCTCGTCCGCCAGGTCCTGGATGTGGAAGGCGCCGCCGGTCACGTAGCCGACGTGTTCTCCGGTGGGGGACATCCGAGGGTCGATCACCGGTCCGGGGGTCTTCAGGTTCCTTATGTACCCGGTCTTCAGGTCGACGACGTAGAGGCCACCGGAGAGCGCGAACGCGGCGGTGGTCACCGTGGCGTCGGTGCTGTATCCGACGATGCCGCCGGCCTGCTCCCTGCTCCGCTCGCGGCGCGCCCGCTCCTCGGGGGGCAGGTTCTCGTCGTCCGCGGCCAGCGCGCGCGGGTCGACGACGAGCCGTTCCGCGCCGCTGAGGACGTCGTACTCCCACAGGCAGGTCACCGGGTCGGAGCCGCCTCTGGTCCGTAGGAAGACGACGCGATCACCGCCCGGAGCGATCGTGAAACCGCGGGGCACTCCGAGGGTGAATCGGCGGGTTCTGGCGTGCAGGCGAGGAAAGCTCTCACTCATACGAGCCATCTTGCCAGTTCCGCATCGGCTGTCCTGTTTTCCAGAAGTGGTGAATTCGGAGGTTCTGGGCGATCCCTGGCATCGATACCCTCGAACCTATGACTGACCGGCGCCTGATGCTCGTGCACGCCCATCCGGACGACGAGACGATCGGCAGCGGGGCCACCATGGCCAGGTACGCGGCCCAGGGCGCGCACGTCACGCTGGTGACCTGCACCCTGGGGGAGGAGGGCGAGGTCATCCCGCCTGAGCTGGCCCACCTGACCGCCGATCACGACGACACCCTGGGAGAGCACCGCGTCTCCGAGCTCGCCGCGGCCTGCGCCGCGCTCGGCGTCACCGACCACCGGTTCCTGGGCGGCCGGGGCCGCTGGCGCGACTCCGGCATGATGGGCGTCGTCTCCAACCACGCCGCGAACGCCTTCTGGCAGGCCGATCTGGACGAGGCGGCGGGCGAGCTCGTCAGGATCATCCGCGAGGTGCGGCCCCAGGTGCTCGTCACCTACGACGAGAACGGCTTCTATGGCCATCCCGACCACATCCAGGCCCACCGGGTCACCTGCCGGGCCTTCGAGCTGGCGGCGGACCCGGCGTTCGGCGAGGGCGGCCCGTGGCGCGTTTCGAAGTTCTACCACACCGCCATGCCCAGGTCGGTGATGATCAGGGGCGAGGAGGCGATGCGCGAGAACGGCGTCCCCTTCCTGGTCGAGCCGGTCGCCGACCTGCCGTTCGGCTGCGCGGACGATGACGTCACCACCGAGATCGACGCCCGTGCCCACCTCGAACGGAAGATCGACGCGATGCGGGCGCACGCCACCCAGATCAGCGTTAGCCCGCCCTGGTTCGCCCTGTCCAACGACGTCGGCCAGGAGTTGCTCGGGATCGAGCACTTCATTCTCCGCTCCGGCGCGCGGGGTCCCGCGGGGCCGGGAGCGCCGATCGAGGTGGGAGGTCTCGGCGAGCCTTATGGCCGCGAGGACGACCTCTTCGCCGGGATCGGTTAGCCTCGATGTTTGTGATGGAGCAGGTTCCCGCGACACGCGAACCCTCGGAGACGGTTGTCACCGTGGCGGTCAACGCGGTGCTCGTCATGCTCGGGCTGCTGATGGGCGTCCTCGGCGGGTTCGAGCACTCCTGGTACATCAGGCCCGTCCCGGTCTCCGCCCTCGTCTGCGTCGCCCTGCTGTTCGCGATCACCTACGGAGCGGGCCGGATGACCCGCGGCAAGGCGGCGGCCCTGTCGTTCGCGATGGGCTGGGCGCTGATCACCATGATCTGGATCACCGGACGGCCGGAGGGCGACCTGGTCATCGCCAACGACCTGTCCGGCTACGTCTACCTCTACGGGGGCCTCGCGGCGGTCGCGGTGGGGGTCCTGCTCGCGCCACCGGCCGCGGAGGGCGGCTCGTGGCTGCTCACCCAGCACGGGTACGGTCCTCGCCCGCAGCCCTCACCCGCCCCGCCGGGCCCGCAGCCCCCGCCGGGCCCGCAGGTCCCGCCCGGCACCTGAGGCTCGCCCGGCCGGGTTCTGCCCGGACCCCGCGCGGTGAGGACCGCTACCGCGAGCCGTCCGGATGACGCACAATCCCGGTATGCGGCGGTTACATCGGGTACGGCGGACTGTTAACCACATCAACCTGTCCACGCCCCTGGGGCTGCTACTGGCGCGCCTCGGGCGGGCCAGGGTGGCCGCCGGGCCCGACGGGCTGATCCTGGCGTACGGCTACCGCTTCCGGTTCCCGATCGCCTCGGCGTTCACCGTGGGCAACGTGGTGCTGACCAAGCACGAGGAGGGCTTCCTCACCGGAGCCCTGCTCAGGCACGAGGACCGGCACGCCTCCCAGTACATGTTCTGCGTGGGCCTGCCGATGCTCCCGCTCTACGTCGTGGCGGTGGCGGTCTCCATGCTGATCTGCGGTGACCACGCCTCGTGGAACCTCTTCGAGCGGCTGGCGAACCTGGAGGACGGCAACTACGCCCGCAGATCCCCGTGGCGGTTTCGTACTAAATCCTCTTAAAAGGGAATGGATCTCTCTGTGGGGGGATCAACAGGGGGTGAGCTGACGATGACAGAAGGGGACCGCCCATGTCGCAGACGTCCCACCCCGAAGCCGCCGCCACAGAACTCACGAGCCCTGTCGAAGAGCCGCCCCGCCGTTCCGGGTGGTCGGCCCGGTTCGCCACGCGGCCGGCGCGCGCGCTGAGACAGCTGGGCCGGGCTCCCAAACGAATGGCCGTGGCCGAGGCGGCGGCCGGTTCCGCCACGCTCCCGGAAGCCCCCACCCGACCGGAGCCGCCCGTACGACCGGCGCCGCGGCCGGCGCGTCCGCCGGGCCGCCCGGCACCCGCGCCCCGGCGGTCGTGGCCGGGCGGCTTCAGGGACCGGCTGACCTCGCCGGTCCCGACCTTCCAGGAGCTGCTGGCGATCATGTGGCACGGCAGGCTCCGCCCAGGGGTCGGGGACGCGGACCGCATCCCGGTCCACCGGGACGGGCTTCCCCGCCCGACGGGGACCGACGCGGTCCTCACCTGGGTGGGCCACGCGACGTACGTGGTGCAGATCGGCGGGCTGACCATCCTCACCGACCCGGTCTGGGCCAGGAAGATCCCCGGCACCCGGCCCCGCCTGACCCCGCCCGGCGTCGCGTGGGCGGACCTGCCCCGGATCGACGCCGTGGTGATCAGCCACAACCACTACGACCACCTGGACGCGCCGACCGTGCGGCGGCTGCCGCGGAGCACGCCGGTCCTCGTCCCGGCCGGGCTCAGGTCCTGGTTCACCAGACGCGGGTTCCGCCACGTCATCGAGCTCGACTGGTGGGAGAGCACCTGGGTGGGCGGTGTCCGCTTCGACTTCGTACCCGCCCACCACTGGAGCCGCCGCACGGTCTGGGACACCTGCAGGACCCTCTGGGGCGGCTGGGTGATCGCCTCCGACGACCAGACGATCTACTTCGCCGGGGACACCGGTTACGGCGAGCGCTTCGCCCAGATCGGGGCGCGCTATCCGGGCGGCATCGACCTGGCCCTGATGCCGGTGGGCGCGTTCGAGCCCCGCTGGTTCATGAAGGCCGTGCACGTCGACCCCGCGCAGGCCGTACGGGCCTGCCAGGACGTCGGGGCGCGCCGGATGGCGACCATGCACTGGGGCACGTTCGTACTGTCAGGAGAGTCGCTCCTCGCGCCGGTGGAGGAGGCCAGGGCGGCCTGGGCGGAGGCGGGGCGGGACCGCGCCGACCTGTGGGACCTCGCCGTCGGCGAGTCCCGCGTGCTGACCACCTGACGACCTGCGACTCGGCGTCCCGGTGGGCGGGCGCCTCCTGGCGCCCGCCTCGGATCATCAGGGGCTGAGCGTCAGGACGTTGGTGGCCGCCTTCTTGACGGACTCCTCGCGGGCGAGCATGGGGACGGTCTTCCCGCTCGCCCAGAGCGGCGCCTGGTCCCAGTAGTTGTCGTGGAACGCGTGGCCGGAGGCGCCGGTCAGGTTGATCCACTGGGATTCGTCCAGGTTCCCCAGGTCGACCACCATTCGCATGGACGGCAGCCAGCCCACCGTGTAGTCGGACTGGACGTCCCAGCCGGCGGCGTTGACCGCGTCGTCGCTGCCGGCCACCGGGAACGGGCCCCGGTTGAACAGCCACTCGATCGGGCCGATCCCCGAGGTTCCGAAGGTCTGGTGGACGAGCTTCAGCGAGTGCAGGTCTCCCCAGCGCCAGTCCTTGACGTCCGGGCCGAGCCGGGCGTTCAGCTCGTCGTAGGCCAGGGCCATCGCCCGTCGCAGCATGTCGTCCCGGGTCTCGGTACGCGGGGTGCCGCTGTCGTCCCAGAACGCGTCGTTCGGCTTGTCGAGCATGACCCGGACGACCTCGAACCAGCGGTCGCCGCCGCCGGGCCAGGCTCCCTCGGGCAGGTCGTCGTTGAAGGTCTCGATGAGCAGGTGCCGCCAGACGGCGTTGAAGTACATCGCGGGGGCCGAGTCCTCACCCTGCGAGCGGTCCCACTTCCGCAGCAGCTCGCGAGCGTCCTCGGCGGGCCCGGCGATCTTGACGTCCATCAGCCTGGGCACCAGGAGGTCGGCGAAGCCGTTGTCGGTGTCCTGTTGCAGCGCGCTCATCGCCGCCACGTCCACCTTGCCGTCCTTCACCGCGTCGCGGAGGCGGTCCAGGATGCGCTGGGAGCGGTATCCGTACGCCCAGTCCTTGGTGAGGTTGTACGGGTAGCGGGTGGGGTCGATGACCGCGTTGTTGGCGGTCACGATGTAGCCCTCCGGCGGGTTGTAGACGCTGGGCAACTCGTTGAAGGGGATCGTCGACTGCCAGGCGTACTCGCCGGTCCAGCCCGGCACCGGCCAGGTGCCGTCGCCGTGGCTCCGCACCGGGATCCGCCCGGGGGCCTGGTACCCGATGTTGCCCGCGGTGTCGGCGTAGATCAGGTTCTGTGCGGGCACCTCGAACCTGCTCGCCGCCGCCCGGAACTGCTGCCAGTCCTGCGCGGTGTTCAGCTCGAAGATCGCGTCAGCGGTCCTGCCCGGCTCCAGGGCCGTCCACTTGAGCGCGACCGCGTCGGCCTTCTCCTCGAAGACCGCGTCCATGCCGGGCAGCGTGTCCTTCGTGCTCTGCAGGACGTCGGAGATGATCGGCCCGTGCATGGTGTCGCGCACCTTGAGCTGTACGTCGGCGCCTCCGGCCACCTTGATCGTCTCAGTCCTGGTGGTCAGCGGCTTCCAGTCGCCCATGAACAGGTACGAATCATCCTTGATCCGCTCCAGGTAGAGGTCGGCGACGTCCGGGCCGAGGTTGGTGAAGCCCCAGGAGATCCTGTCGTTGTGGCCGATGATCACGCCGGGCACGCCGGAGAAGCTGAACCCGGTGAGGTCGAACGGGCACTCGGGACCCTTGGCGCGGCAGTGCAGTCCGGTCTGGTACCAGACCGAGGGCATGCTCGCGGACAGGTGGGGGTCGTTGGAGAGCAGGGGTTTGCCCGACTTGGTGTGCTTGCCGCCGACCACCCACGAGTTCGAGCCGATGCCGCTGCCGCCCGCCGGGTCGCCCATCAGACTCGGCACCGCGCGGATGGCCGCCGCCGCCCGGACCAGCGCCCCGGTGGCCGGTGTCCCCGGCGGCTCCGTGACGCTCTTCTTCGGCTCCTCGTCCTGGTCGAACCCGCGTTCGCCGACCGAGCCCCGGGTGACGATCGGCTGGTGGGTGTCGTACGGGTAGGAGGGCCAGAGCTGCTCCACCCGCCCGCGGGGCAGCTTGCTCGCCGCGAGGGCCCGGCCGATCTCGTCGGTCAGGTTGGAGCGCAGGTCCCAGGCCATGGCCTTGAGCCAGGCCAGCGAGTCGACCGGGGTCCACGGCTCGGGGCTGTAGCCGGGGCTGGTCGCCCGCAGCAGCACGTACTCCAGGCTCCGGGCGGCGAAGCCGTTGTTCTGCTCCATCCAGGCGTTCACCCCGCCGGCGTAGGCGTCCAGGTAGCGCCGGGTCTGCTCGCCGAGCAGGGGCAGCTCCTTCTCCGCCACCTTTCGCCAGCCCATGGTCCGGATGACCTTGTCCTCGGTCAGCGTCGCCGAGCCGAACATCTCCGACAGCCGGCCGGCGGTCACGTGGCGGCGGAAGTCCATCTCGAAGAAGCGGTCCTGCGCGTGCACGTAGCCCTGGGCGAGGAACAGGTCGTCGGGGGAGTCCGCATAGATATGCGGGATACCCGTTTTGTCGCGATATACGGTGACTTTCCCGGTGAGGCCACGTACCTTGAGCTCGCCTTCGAGTTGGGGGAAGGACGCCCGTACACTCCACACGCCGGCCCCGGCGAACAGCAGACCGAGCACGACGAGGACGGAAAGTACGCGTGCCAGCCACTTGAACGGACGGGGCATCCAGGCGTACGGGCGGAACCTCACAAAAACCTCCTAGGCGACATGCTCCAGCAAGTGTGGCACCACCCCAGAGGTCCCGGCATTGTGGTCATTAGCGAAGATGCGGGTATGACACTTTCCACGGCCGATCTGGTCGACGCCCACGGCGCCGCGGTCGCGAGCTGCCTGACCCAGTTCCGGTCCTACGGCCTGCGCACCCGATTCGCGGGCCCGATCGCGACGGTCCGCTGTCTGGAGGACAACGCCCTCGTCAAGCGGGTCCTGGCCACCCCCGGTGCGGGCCGCGTGCTGGTGGTGGACGGTGCGGGCTCACTGCGCACCGCGCTGATGGGCGACCTCATCGCCGCCTCGGCCGTCTCCTCCGGCTGGTCAGGCGTGGTCATCAACGGCGCCGTCCGCGACACCGCCGCCCTCGCCGGCCTGGACCTGGGCATCAAGGCCCTCGGATCGAACCCGGCCAAGAGCGCCAAGGAGGGCACCGGCGAGCTCGACGTCCCCGTCACCTTCGGCGAGGTCGTCTTCACCCCCGGCGCCTGGCTCTACAGCGACGAGGACGGCATCCTCGTCAGCCCCGTCGAGCTCTCCTGACGTGCCGTTCCCGGTCGCCGAGGAGTCCCGGCCCGGAGTGCCGCCCCGCGGCCGGGACCGGGAGCGACCGGGGGAGGAGGCGGCCCCGGTCCTGGCGGCAGGTCAGATCGGGCCGATTCCCCAGTGGTGGACGGCGCGGTCTCCGGGAACGAGCCGGATGACGTCCTCACCGCTGCGGAAGGCGTTCGGCGGGCAGCTCATCGGCTCCACCGCCAGCCCCTGGCGGCGGTGCTCCTCGGGGAGGGTGTCACCGGTGTAGAGCTGGAGCCACTCGATCCCCTCACCCGCCCACAGCTGGACCCCGCGGGTCCCGTCCGCGTCGCTCAGCCGCACCCGTACCAGCCCGTCGGCGCCGCGCGCCAGGCCGGTGAACGCGGTGTCGAGCACTGTCCGGCCGATCGGGCGGGCGGTCCTGAAGTCGTACTCGGTCTCCTTGACGTCCTGGCGGTCAGTGGGGATCTTCCGGTCGTCCACCGCGAGCCACTGGCTCGCGGGAAGTTCCAGAAGCGCGTCGTCGAGGGTGCCGAGCGTCAGGTAGGGATGGGCCCCGAAGCCGTACGGCGCGTCGGTGGTGCCGATGTTCTCCGCGGCCACCTCGACCTCCAGGCCGGACGCGCCCAGCGCGTACCGGATGGACAGATCCAGGATGTGCGGATAGCCGAGCTGGGGGAAGAGCCGCAGCCCCAGCCGGATCGAGGCGTCGTCGTGGGAGAGGACACGCCAGGGGAACGACCGGGAGAAGCCGTGGATCGCGTTGCCGGTCTGCGGCTCGCTCAGCGCGAGCCGCCGCTCCTCGCCGTCGAACGTGTAGCGGCCGTCCTCGATCCTGTTCGGCCAGGGGAGCAGCGGCAACCCCGCGCCGCCGATCGGGGACAGGTCCTCGGGGAAGTCGACGACGAGCGGCCGGCCGTCCAGGGTGAGGCTCCGCAGGCCGGCCCCGACCTCGGTGATGACCGCCTGGAAACCGTCGGCCGCGATGGTGTACTGAGTCCCGGTGGGCGCGATGTTTGTCACCCGGTAATTCAACACCTATGAGACAGCTCTGTGGCGGGTCGTGTCAGGGGCTGTCCCCGGCGCGGGCCGCTCCGTGGCCGTGTCAGGGACCGGGTTTCTGACACGGCCCGCGCCGAGGGCCGGTCAGGGGGATGTCAGGACCAGGTCTGGCCCTCCGGGGTGTCGACGACCTTCACGCCGAGGGCGGCCAACTCGTCGCGGAGGCGGTCGGAGGTGGCCCAGTCCTGGGCGTCGCGGGCTCGGGCGCGTTGCTCGACAAGCTCCGCGGCACCCCCGGGCAGGCTCCTCGACCTGCCGATGTCGAGGGAGAGGTCCAGGGCGAGGATCTGGTCGAGGTGCAGGAACGCCTCGAAGCGGGAACCGGGGGCGACCGAGCCGTCGCGCTCCAGCTCGCGCAGGAGCCGGAGCGCCAGCGGGGTGTCGAGGTCGTCGTCGAAGGCCGCCTCGATCCGGGAGACCCGATCGGCGGGCATCGGGCTGCTCGGCGACTCCGACCACTCGGCCACCTGGCTCCGCCAGCGCCGCAGGGTCCTGTCGGCGGCCCGCAGGGTGTCCCAGGTGAGGTTCATCTGCTGGCGGTGGCGGTGCTCAAGCAGCGCCAGCCGCACGGCCAGCGGGTCCAGGCCCGCGTCCGCCACGTCCTTGAGCAGCACCACGTTGCCGGTGGACTTCGACATCTTGCGCCCGTCGAAGAGCAGGTGCTCGCCGTGGACCCAGTGCCGCACCACCTCGTGTCCGGCGGTGGCGTCGGACTGGGCGCGCTCGTCCTCGTGGTGCGGGAAACGCAGGTCGATCCCGCCGGTGTGCACGTCGATGCGCTCGCCGAGGAGGTGCAGCGACATGGCCGAGCACTCGATGTGCCAGCCGGGGAAGCCCCGGCCCCACGGCGTCTCCCAGGTCAGCTCCCGGTCCGAGGGCTTCCACAGCGCCCAGTCGGCGTGGAAGCGCTTGCGCGGATCGACGCCCTCGACCCGGTGGCCCGGCCTCAGCCGGTCGAGCCGGTTGCCGGAGAGCTCACCGTACGTCGGGAAGGAGGCCGCGTCGAAGAAGACCGACCCGTCGGGCACCGCGTACGCGTGCCCCTTCTCGATCAGCTTGGCGATCATCTCGATCATCAGGTCGATCGTCTCGCTGGCCCGGGGCGAGTGCTCGGGCGGCCGGATGTTCAGCGCGGCCGTGTCGGCGAGGAAGGCGTTCTCGTAGAACCGCGAGATCTCCAGGGCGCTGCGCCCCTCGGCCCTCGCCTGGGCGAGCACCTTGTCCTCGCCGGAGGGGTCGATCTCGGCGTCGTCGACCAGGTGACCGACGTCCGTGATGTTGCGGCAGACCACCACCCGGACCCGCTGCCGCTCGCTGACCCGCCTGATCAGGTCGGACAGCAGGTATGACCGGAGATTGCCCACGTGGGCCGACCTGTAGACGGTCGGTCCGCAGGTGTACATCCGCAGCGAGCGGCTCCCCTCGGGAACGATCCGCTCGACCTGGCGATTCCGCGTGTCATACAGGCGCAACATACGCCGAGCCTACGCAATCAACCCCGACGCCACACCGGACGGGCTCCACACACACGCGATGGGAGCCGACTCGGCCGAGCCTACGGGAGCGGAGCGAGCGCCATCAGACACTGCCTTCCAGGAAGGCGAGGATCTCGCGGTCTCCCCGGTCGCGCAGGCGGGCGATCACCTCCTCGCGGGTGCAGCCGTCCGAGAGGCCGATGCGGGCGCCGATCAGCCGGATGCCCTCGGCCTCCGAGGCCACCGGCGCCGTGTAGCCGATCAGGTGCAGCGCCCGGTTCAGGGCGGGCAGCGCCGGTGAGGCGGCGGGCAGGTAGCGGGTCAGCAACTCGCCGCCGTCGGAGACGGTCAGGAAGACGTGGTCACCCTCGGAGGCGTTGGTGGCGATCAGGACGGGGCGGATGGAGCCCATGGTCGGCTGGTTGTGCCAGCTGATCACCACGTCGCCCGAGGGGGTGGAGGCGGTCAGCTGGCCGCCGGGGGCCATGCCGAGGTGCGCGGCGAAGCCGGTCGGCAGCGGGGAGCCGGAGCCGCGCAGGTGCTCGGCGTTGACGTCCACCCGGTGCCACCAGCGCCCGTCGCGGCTGCGGAAGCAGCGCCGGGTCTCCGAGACGTCGCGGCGCGGCTGGTAGTCGGCCTGCTCGGCTCCGGCCACCCGGATCCACCCGCGCTGCGTGCGCTCGAAGCCGGGGCCGCCGGCGTACGCGCGGACCGAACTCTCGCTCACGTCGTAGCGCCCGGTGAGGTTGGTGACGATCGTGTTGACGGACGCCTCGCCGTTGGCGCGTTCGATCTCCCTGACGATCATTTCCCGGATGCCCAGATACTGCTCGCCACCCCAGCGCGACAGCCCGTACTTGTTCCGGTCGACCCGCAGGAACCGGTCGTCGGCGGTGAGCTGGTTGCGGATGCCGACGAGGCTGTAGTCCTCGCCGATGCGTTCCTGGATCTCCTCGGGCGTCAGCGGGTTGCCCGCCACCGCGAGCACGGCCTCGGCCTTGTCGTTGACGCTGCGCGGCCAGGGCACCACGTGGTTCTCCAGCACCCGCAGCTGGGGCACCGCGATGAGCCAGCGCTCGGCCACGTCCTCGCGGATGCCGAGCTGGCTGACCAGCGTGACGGCCTCGTCCAGCGGGCGCGGCCCGTCCGTGAACAGCTGCCTGGTCTTCTCCCTGAGCTCGTCCGCACCGCCCGCGACCAGCCAGCCGTCCACCTGCTCGTAGCCGCTCAGCAGCGTCCTCACGAACCGCCAGGAGGGGATGCCCAGCGTGGCCAGGTCGGTGCGGTGCCAGGGCACCGCCGCGGCCAGGTCGTCGGCGGGCACGGCGGAGCCCAGCCGGCCCCGCAGCCAGGACACGTGGCCGGTCAGCGGGGCCGCGTCATCCTTGGCGAGCCAGGCCTCGACATGGTCGCGCAGGTCACGCTCGATCTGCCGGATGCGCTCCCTGGTGACGGAGAAGCGCTGGGCCAGGTCGTCGAGGGTGGCCCGCTGGGAGGCGTAGAGCCGGTCCCTGGCGATGGCCCGCTGCCGCTCGTCCAGCGTGGCGAAGACCTCGTCGATCAGCTCGGGCAGTGGCCGGTCGGGCTTTGCCGGGCGGGTCCGGGCGACGCTCTCCTCGGTGACCGGTTCGAGTAGCCGCTCCAGCACCCCGGTGAACAGCTTGTGCACCGTCTCGCGGCCGAGCCCTTCGGGCGTGCGTACGCTCGAGGCGGGGTCGGCGAACCTGAGCAGCGGGAGGACGTCACCGAGCATCAGGTGACCCCAGCACGCCAGGGCGAGGTCGGTCAGGCGTCCGGCGACCTCGGACGTCCCGATGGTGGAGCAGGCCCTGTCGAGCGGAAGCGCCTGCCACCACGCCTCTGGGAGGCGTGGATCGGTTGCGATCGGCGCTACCTGGCCGGGAGAGGTCCAGCGCAAAGGTGGCGCGATGTCGCTCAGGCTGAGGTTCATTGAGGTCCAACCGGCAAAGGGGATTACATCCGCAGTTCAGACTATGTGGTCAGTTGGGAAGGAAGGGACTTGCCCGTCCGGAATGGGATACGTAAAGGAGTTCTCGTGCCCGGGTGCAGGCGACATAGAGCAGGCCGCGCTCCCGCTGGAGATCGTGGGCCCTGGCCGCCGGATCCTCGCCGACAGGGGTCAGCGAGTCGGGGGCGGGCACGATTCCCTCGCCCACGCCGATCACCGCGACCCGCCGGAACTCGAGTCCCTTCATGCCGTGCAGCGTCGTCACTCGCACCCCCAGCTCGCGCAGAGCGGTCCGCGCGTCACGCACGAGGCCGGCGGTCCTGGCGGCCACCGCTATCTCCTCGGGCATCACGCCCTCATTCACCCACTCTCCCACCTGTGCCACCAGCCCCGTCAGCTCATCCTGCGGTGAATCGTAGGCTCGGACCATCGGCCTGAGCCCGTGCCGGGTGCTCCGGAAGCCGTAGAGCTCCTGCACACCGTCGACGAGCCCGTCGGCGGGACCGCCTCCGCGTAACCGGACTCCCCAGGACAGGATCTCCTGTGGGAGCCGGTACGACACCTGCAGACGCTGCTGGATCGCGTCGATCCCGACGGCGCTGAGCGTCACCCTCGTGTCGAAGATGCGCTGGTGCGGGTCGCCCACGATGAACAGGTCGTCGCGGGCGTGCGGCACCGCCGCCCGCAGCAGCCGCCACTGCGCGGGGTGCAGGTCCTGCGCCTCGTCCACCACGATGTGCCGGTACGGCTCCCGCATGGGCTCCGCCTCCTCCAGCAGGTCTCCCGTGGTCTGGCCGAGCAGCACCGACGCCTCGGAGGCCAGCTGCAGCAGGGTCCGCTTGCCGCGCTCTCGCAGCCGTCCGGTGACGTGCCCGATCGCGTCCCAGACGGCGCCGCGCTCCTCGGCCGACAACTCGACGCCGCGGCCCGAGCGGGGGGTGTCCAGGTACTCCTCAAGGGTCCGGAGGTTCTGCGCCAGCACCACCTGCTCCCACTCGCGCAGCAGGAACGCCGGGCTGTGGCCGGCCGCCGTCTCCTCCCAGAGCGCCGTCAGCTCGGCGGCGCCGACCAGCGAGGGCGGACGGCCCTCGGCCTCCGCGACGATGCGGTGGGCCAGCCGGTCCACGTTGCCGACCTCGATCCGCTTGCGGATCGTCTCGTCCTCGACCAGCAGGTCGAGCCTGGTCGCGAGTTCGGCGCTCAGCCCCTGGGAGAAGGTGACGAGCAGGATCTGGCCGCTCGCGCGCCTGGCCAGGTGGGCCGCCCGGTGCAGGGCGACGAGCGTCTTTCCGGTGCCCGCGCCACCGGTGATCAGCGTCGGCTGCTGGTAGGACTCCCAGTACGCCAGCCGGTGCTGCGGCGGCCGCAGGAACACGCACCAGCCGGGCGCGTCGAGCACGCGGTTCAGCTCGCGCGGGTGGTCTGTGAAGACGGCCCGGTCCGGGCTGCGCAGGAGCGCGGCGCCGAAGTCCTCGGGGTTGATCGGCTCGGGTCCCGCGGCGACGGCGCGGCAGTTCTCCAGCTCCCGCCAGGCCCCGGCCATCGACTCGCCCCTGGCGAGCGCCGCCAGCGGCTCGTACTGCGTGGGGGGCAGCAGCGGTTCGAGCGCCTCCAGGGTGAGCTGGTCGGTGATCTGCCTGACCAGCGGCAGGAACCGGCCGTCCACCCCCAGTTCGGCCAGGTCGCTGTCGCAGATCTCGGAGAACAGCCGCGTCGTGGACGCCTCGGCCGCCCTGCGCACCGCGGGCCGTACCTGGTCCAGCGCCTCGGCGTCCCACATCTCGACCACGCCCAGCGCGGTGTTGACGCCGAACCGGTAGCGCTGGGCGTACGCCCACGCCTCCGCGTCCGGCAGCACGGTCAGCAGCCAGTAGACGTCCCGCTGCTTGACCACGACGCCCCGGTACCGGTCGGCCAGCCTCAGGGTGGCGACCCGGGGGTCCCTGGCCCCCCTGACCCGCTCGGGGTGCGGAGCACCCGCCACGTTCTGCAGGAACCTGCGCGCCGAGACCACGATGTCCCGGCGCACCGGCTGGGCCAGGGCGCCGAGTTCGACGGGGAAGTCCGGGGAGATGGCGAGGCGGGGCATGAGCTAGGCCAACAGTGACAGGAGATCGCGGTCCCCGCGTTCTCGTAGCCGGGTGAGAAGGTCGGGTATGCCCACGGGGCCCGTCATGCCGACCCGGGTGGCGATGACCCGCCCGGCCTGTTCCGGGGTGCCGCCCGAGGCGGTGTAGCCGACGAGTCTCAGCGCCTGGGCTGTCGCCTCCCCCTCGCCCCCGGCGGACGGTAGGTGCCTGGCCCGCAGGACTCCCTCGTCGGAGAGGGTGAGGAACAGGTGGCTGCCCTCCTTGGCCCCCACGTCCTCCAGGAGCGTTCTGAGCGACTCGAGCACGGGCCTGTCGTGCCAGCTGAGGACCAGATCGCCGACCGCGCTGCTGACCGTGCGGCCCTCACCGGGTGACATCCCGAGGTAGGCGGCGAACCCGCTGGGCAGCGAGCACTCGGCGCCTCGCAGGTGGTCGGAGGTGACGTCGATCCGGAGCCACCAGCGGCCGTCGGGCTGGCGGAAGCAGCGCCTGGTCAGCGAGACGTCCTTCAGCGGGCGGAAGGGGGCCTTCGCCGGTTCCCCGTTCTCCCGCGGCGCGCCGGGCGGCTTCTCCGCGATCAGGGCCGGGGCGCCGTTCGGGCGCTGGGGAGGCCGTTCGCCCGCGCCGAGGATGCGGAGCTGCGGAACGTTCTCCAGCCACTCCTTGGACACCTCGGGGTGGATGCCCAGCGAGGAGACCATGTCGAGGGCCTTGTTGATGGTCAGCGGCGGCTGGGCGTCGCTGAGCATGTCGCGGGTGCGATGGCGGAGCTCGGCGATGTCGCCCTCCACCAGCCACTCGTCGACCAGGTGGTAACCGGGGAGCGTGGCCAGCACGAACTGCCAGGCCGGGATGTCGAGAGAGTGCAGCTCCAGGGTGTGCCAGTCGGCGGCGTTGATCAGCCGCTCCTTGGGCGCCGCCCTGCCGAGCACCCTTCTCATCTCCTCCAGGTGCTCCCGGTACGGGGCGGCCTCGTCGGAGGCGATCCACTCCCCGAGCTCCCGGCGCAGGTCGACCTCGATGCCGAAGATGACCTCCGGCCGCACCGCGAAGAGCTTGGCCAGCGCCTCCGCGCTCGCCGGGGTGTCGCTGAACAGCCTGTTCTGCGCCACCGCCCAGCGCTTGTCCTCCACGTTGGCGAAGACACCGTCCACCAGCGCGTGCAGGTTCTCCACAGGCTGCCCGGCCCGATGACTCCGCGCGGCCTCCTCCGGCTCGGGGGCGCCCGCCGCCTCCGGGGCGGCGGCGGGTGCGGAGTCGTCGATGGGGTCGTCGATGGGGTCGTCGCCGGTTTCGGCGACCGCCTCAACCGGAGCGGCGGCAGCCGCCTCGGCCTCGGGCACGCTCTCGGCGGGGGACTCCCGGACTTCTTCGAACGCGGCGCCGGGCGCGGCGGCCTGAGCCTCCGCGTCGGTCACGGGCGGATCGCTCCTCGCCGGGGCCGGCTGGAAGAGCGATTCAGGGACGGCGGCGGGCTCAGCCTCAGCCTCAGCCGCACGACGTGCCTCGGGCACCGGCAGGGCTTCCGGCACGGCGTCCCCGGCGCTCTCCACACTCTCGGCCGTGCTCTCGGCAGTGGGCCCTGAAGTGGGCCCTGAAGTGGGCCCTGAAGTGGGCCCTGAAGTGGGCCCTGAAGTGGGTTCGGCAGCGGGTTCGGCAGCGGGTTCTGCGGGGGACTCCGCCACGACACCCGGCCCGGTCCCCGGCGCGGTCTCCGGCGCGGGGACGGCTTCAGACTCATCCGGTATGGCATCGGACTCGCCCGGGGCCGACTCGCTCCGCGCGGCGGGCGCCTGGACCGAAGCCACCGGAACCGAAGCCACCGGAACCAAAACCGCCTGAACCGAAGCCGCCGGGAGCGGGGTCGCCAGGCGTGCGAAGACCGCCGTGAAGAGGGCGTGCAGTAGCGGGACCGGCTGGATGAACGGCTGGTCGCGCAGGTCGTGGCCGGTCAGCGCGAGGAGACCCGGCCAGGATCCCGCGCGGTCGAGGGCTATGGCCGTACAGGGCTCGTCGGCCTCGTCCGGGTCCAGGACGTGCAGTGCGGGCAGCACGTCGCCCACGGTAGCGGCAGGCCAGTGGTTCAGGGCGAGCGCGGTGAGGATCTCGGCCAGCCGCTCAGGAGGCAGCACGGCGAGCACGCGGGCCATCGGCAGGCTCCGCCACCAGGCGTCCGGCAGGTCAGGCTGGTCGCGCAGAAGTGGGATCGTGGCCGCGTCGCTCCAGCGTAGCGGCGGCACGAGGTCACTCAGACAGAAGTTCATCCGTTCCCTTCACCAGCCCCTTAAGCCGCCCGAGACACTCCATGTGGCCGGGGAACGAGACTCATGGAACAGACCATAGTCTGGCAAATCGCCACGGCGCATTGGGTCGGTTCAGCGGCGTACAGCCGCGAACCGCAGTCGCACGTAGTCGGCCATCCAGCCGGTCTCCCGCCGCAGGGCGGGGGCGGCCAGCTCGTTCACCCGGTGGAGCAGCGAGTCGACCATCTCCATCGGCACTTCCTGGAGCAGCGAACCGGCGAACATCCGCACCCAGTCGGCCGCCCCGTTGGGGCACTCGTCGAGCGGGGTCGGCCGATCGAAGTATTCCAGCAGGCGGACCGTGAAGCCGCCCTTCTCCAGCCTTGTGGCGTATTCGGCGGGGGTGGGGAAGTACCACGGCAGGCCGGGCTCACGGAGCCCGTACTCCCGCCAGGCGGTGGACAGCGCCGCCGTCAGCGCGGCGCAGTTGCCCGCGCCGCCCATCTCGGCCACGAACCGTCCGCCGGGTGCGAGGGCCTCGCGGACACTGGTGATCACCGCGTCCGGCTCCTGGCCCATCCAGTGCAGGGCCGCGTTGGAGAAGACCGCGTCGTAGGGCTGGGCCACCGTGAAGTCGCGGCCGTCGCCGACTATGAAGTCCAGCCCCGGGTACTGCGCCAGGGCTTTTTCGATCATCGCCTGCGATCCGTCGATCCCCAGGACGTGCGCGCCCCGGGAGGTGATCTCGGCGGTCAGCGTCCCCGTGCCGCAGCCGAGATCCACGATGCGCTCGCCCGGCTGCGGGTCGAGTAGTTCGACCAGGGGGGCGCCATGTGCTGAAACGTACCCGAAGCTGCTGTCGTAGGCGCGAGCGTTCCACCTCGTCAAGCTAGGCGCGTCGTATCGCAAGACGATCAGCTCACATTCTGAGACGCCAAGGTCTCTTATCGGTACTCTCCAGACACTTTAGAGCCTCTGGGAAGTCACGACATATCAGTCTCATCAGCCCCACCCTCATCTCACCTTTCTGGCCCACTCGCGCTGGAGGTAGGCCCTGGCCCTGTCGATCTCCGAGACGGTGAGGATCACGGGCCTCCCGCTGGTGGCGGGGAGCTTGGCCGCGAGTTCGTCGTCCAGGGTGCCGCGCATCTGGAGGGCCTCCATCCTGATCGGGCGGGCATAGCCCTTCAGGAAGAGGTTCTGGCCCTTGTCGGAGAACAGGAACTCCTGCCAGAGCCGGGCGGCGGCAGGGTGCGGGGCCTGCTTGTTGATGGCCTGGACGTAGTACGAGCCGAGCACGGCGTCGCCGGGAATCGCGACCTTCCAGTCCTTGCCGGCGGCCGCCCGCTCGGCGTTGTGGTAGTCCCAGTCGACGACGACCGAGGCCGCCTTGGGGGTCGCCGCGAGGTTGCCCGCGCCCTTGAGGCGGTGGAAGAACTCAACGCCCCGCTCCGCCCTTGCCTCGCCGCCCCTGAGCGAGACGGCCATCACCCCGTTGAAGGCCGCCGAGACCTCCCGGGGGTCGCCGGGCAGCGAGACGCTGTGACCGGGCTTCAGCAGGTCGGAGAAGGAGGCGGGGGCGGCGACCTTGCTCGGGTCGTAGCCGATGGACATGTAGCCGCCGTACCCGGCGTACCAGGTGCCCCGGTGATCCTTGAGATGGTCGGGGATGTCCTGCCAGCCCTGGACCCGGTACGGGGCGAAGAGGTCGGACTTGGACACGGCGACGTCCATGCTCAGGTCGAACACGTCGGGTTTGAGCGCGGGGATGGCCGCGATCTCCCTGGCGCTGTTCGCGCCGGGTTCCAGCTGGTCGACCTTGATTCCGTACTCCTCGGCGAAGGTGTCGATGATCTCGCCGTAGTTCACCCAGTCGCGCGGTAGCGCGATCACTGTGAGGGTCCCCTCCTTCTTGGCCGCCTCGACGAGGCGTTCCATCGTCGAGAAGCCCTCCTTCATGGAGGCGGCCCGGGTGTTGACCGGCGGGAGTTGAATGTTCTGAGGAGCCGGGGCGCCACATCCGGCGATCGTGGCCGTGAGGATCACGGCGGCTGCGGCGCTGGTACGTACGGTCACGGAGAAAATACTCTCCGCTGTCATTCGTCCGGTCGAGCAGGCGCGGCCCTTCCTACCGGACGGCTTATACGTGTCTTGGCGAGCGGCTTACCCGAACGTGCCGGTGGGCGCCTCACGCGCGCGGGGGTCGCGGCTCCTGGACCACCTTCGCCGCGGCGAGCGTCTCCTCGCCGATCTCGACCAGCGTGCCGTCCCGTTTGCGTACGCCGAGCACGCCGTCCCGCCAGAACTCCAACTCGCCCACCGCGTCCCGGAATCCCTCGGGAACCCGTCTCCGCGTGGTGACTCTTTTGCCCACGTCAGAGGGGGTTATGGTGATATTTAGGCGAGCACCGAAACCAAGGGCCATCGACTTTTGCCCCCTCCCGTTTCAGACACGTGGCAGGCCCGGCAATACTAGGGCTAAGCAACCCGCGGTCGAAGTCGTGCCTAGGTGCGTAAAGAAGAAGGAGCCCGAGGTGACCTACGTCATCGCGCAGCCTTGCGTGGACGTCCTGGACAAGGCATGCATCGAGGAGTGCCCTGTCGATTGCATCTACGAGGGGGGACGGATGCTCTACATCCACCCCGACGAATGCGTCGACTGTGGCGCGTGCGAACCCGTCTGTCCGGTGGAGGCCATCTTCTACGAGGACGACCTTCCCGAGCAGTGGAAGGAATTCTACAAGGCGAACGTGGACTTCTTCGAGGACCTGGGATCGCCCGGCGGCGCCTCCAAGGTCGGCAAGATCGAGAAGGACCACCCGGTCGTCGAGGCTCTGCCCCCGCAGGCCGAGAGCCACTAGGTCCTGTCGGGCAGATCTTGCCGCGGCGAGGATCGGTCGGCTGCCGCCTCGTGGAGCGAAGGAGGTCGCCGCGGCGTGCCGCGGCGACCGGCGACAACGCGGCGGGGTGCCGCCTGACCGGCCGCGGTGGGCGAAAGATCCAAAGGACGGTGCCCGGGGTCCGATGCCGGAGGGGTGAGAAATCGCTCCTCCGGTGCGTGTCACCGGCAGATCCGACAGAGCGAAAGACGACGGCTGAATCAAGTGAGCGCCACTCCTAACCGGTCAGAGAACCCGAACGTGCCCGCGAGGCTCCGATGATCGGCCTGCCGGACTTTCCGTGGGACCGGCTCACGCCGCTGAAGGAACTGGCGGCGTCGCATCCCGACGGGATCGTCGACCTTTCGGTGGGCACCCCCGTCGATCCGGTGCCCGCCATCGTGCGCCAGGCGCTCGCGGACGCCTCGGACAGCCCCGGATACCCGCAGACCCACGGTTCCGAGCGCCTCCGCTCGGCCGCGGCCGGATGGCTGCGGCGCAGGCACGGAGTGATCCTCGATCAGGCGAACGTGCTGCCGCTGATCGGTTCCAAGGAGTTGGTGGCCTGGCTGCCGACACTGCTCGGTGTCGGGGCGGGGCAACGAGTGATCTTCCCCGAGCTGGCCTACCCCACCTACGACGTGGGGGCCCGCCTCGCGGGCGCCGAGCCGTACGCCGCCGACGGGCTGCTCGCGCTCGGGCCGGAGCGGGTGCCGTTGGTCTGGGTCAACTCCCCGTCCAACCCGACGGGTAAGGTCCTGCCCGCCGAGCACCTGCGCAAGGTCGTCTCGTGGGCACGCGAGCACGGCGCGGTCGTGGCCTCCGACGAGTGCTACATCGAGCTGGGCTGGGAGGAGCAGCCGGTCTCGATCCTGCACCCGGACGTCTGCGGCGGCTCGCACGAGGGCCTGCTGGCGGTGCACTCGCTGTCCAAGCGCTCCAACCTGGCCGGCTACCGCGCCGGGTTCGTCGCCGGCGACCCCGCGCTGATCAAGCGGCTGCTGGAGATACGCAAGCACGCCGGCATGATGATGCCCGCGCCGGTCCAGGCGGCGATGGCCGTCGCGCTGGACGACGACGAGCACGCCGAGGAGCAGCGGGCCCGCTACGCCGCCCGCCGCGCGGCGCTCCGTCCCGCCCTGGAGGCGGCCGGTTGGAAGATCGAGCACTCCACGGCGGGTCTGTACCTGTGGGCGTCCAACGGGACGGGTTGCTGGGAGCAGGTCCGCGCGCTGGCCGACAGGGGGATCCTGGTCGCCCCCGGCGACTTCTACGGGACCGCGGGTGAGGGGCACGTCAGGGTCGCCGTGACGGCCGGTGACGAACGCATCAGTGCGGCGGTGCGCCGCCTCCAGTAGGATCGCGCGGCATGACCCCCGAGGTCGCCGTGATACTCGGTTTGAGTGTGGTCACCCTTGTCCTGTTGCTCGGCGCGTTCTTCGCGACGACGCGTCAGGACAGGGGGGCCGACGATCCCGAGCCTCCCGGCGAGACCCACCCCTCCTCGGTTGGGGCCGCGCAGCCGCCCCAACCGGCCATGGGCCATGTCGGTATCGACTATCCCGACCCCCGTACGATCAAGGTCGGCGACACGATCGAATGCCAGGGGGTGCGCAGCCGCGTTCTCGGCGCCCTGTACCTGTCGTGGCAGGGCACCCAGTGGACCGAGTACCTTCTCGACGACGGCACCCGCCGCTACCAGTGGCTCTCGATCCAGATGCACGACGGCCTGACGACCGGCGAACCGCCGCACCTGGAGGTGCTGCTGTGGACGCAGGTGCCCACCGAGGGCATGATCCCCGCCAAGACCACCCTGAGCGTTGAGGGGGTCGACTTCCTCCCCATCGACCGTGGCACCGCGGCCTTCCGCGGCGAGGGCGTCACCTCGATGCCCGAGCGGGGCCTGCTCGACTTCGCCGACTACCGGGCGGCCGACGGCCGCCTGCTCAGCTTCGAACGCCTGCAGGGCCAGCGCTGGAGAGCCTCACACGCCCAGCCCCTGGCCCCCGGCACGATCAGGATCGAGAAGAAGGGCTGAGCCCCGCGGGCGTGAGCAGGGGAGTGATCCGGAGGCGGCACCGGATCACTGGGAGATCTCGACCTTCCCCGCGGGCACCTTGGGGTCGGCCTTCCAGCCGTCGTGGCCGTTCGCGGAGACCCACGACTGGCCGTCGTAGCGGATCCTGGTCAGCCCGAACTCCTTGGCGTGGGCGATCGACCAGCCGGCCACCAGCCAGCCGCGCCTGCGCGACGGGGCCTCGAACGCGGCCCCGAGCGCCCTGGTGAGCTCGCTCTTCGCCGCACCCGTGTCGGGGCGCGGGCTCTTGCCCGAGGGAACGGGGAACCAGCAGTGCACGGCCTTGGGGACGCGTCCGGTGAACGCCGCGGCGAGGATCTTCCCGTCCTCCTCGTGCTGGGCGTACGCCGACCCGTCGGCCGAGCGCTGCACCGCCTGGGCCGCCTCGTGCAGCGGCAGCTTCCGGTATCCCTTCACCTTCACCAGCGCGGCGAAGAACTTCTCCGAGGCGTAGACGGGATCGATGAGCTGGCTGGGTTTTCCCCAACCCTGGGAGGGCCGCTGCTGGAACACGCCGACCGAGTCGCGGTCGCCGCCCCTCAGGTTCTCCAGCTTCGACTCCTGGATGGCGGTGGCGTAGGCGATCACGGCGGCCCGCTCGGGCAGCTTCCTGCGGGCCGCCACGGCCGCGATGGCCGCCGCCACCTGGGCCTGCGCGATGTCCAGGTCCAGCGAGCCCTCCGGAGTCGTGATCCTGCACCCCTCGCCGAGGTCGACGAACGGTTTCGCCCGCTTGAGCAGGGTGAACAGACCCGCGGTGATGGCCACCACGAGCACGACCACGATCGCGATGATCGCGATAACCCCTTTTGAGAAGCGCCCTCGCACGGTCAAGAACCTACCGGTCCCCGCGATTGCTCAGCCTGTGATAACGCTGTGAACACTAGGCTCCGGGCCATGACCCAGAGCGATGCCAGCCCGCTGCCCGCGGCCGTCGACGAGCTGTGGCGACGCCGGGCCGAACTGAGCCCCGCCGACGCCGAGGCCCGCGCCGTCGTGGTGAGCGCGGTGGACATGCTCGACGGCGGAAAGGCCCGGGTGGCGGAGGTTTCCCCCACCGGCGAGGTGGTCGTGGACGAGCGCGCCCGGCGGGCCGTCATGCTCGCCTTCCGGGTGCTCGGCATGGCCAGGTCCCAGGTGGGTGATTTCCATCACCATGACCGTCTTCCGCTGAAGACCTCCGTCGACGGGGTACGCGTCGTGCCGGGGGCGATCGCCCGCTGGGGCGCCTACCTGGCGCGAGGCGTGGTGCTGATGCCCTCGTTCGTCGACATCGGCGCCCACCTGGACGAGGGCAGCACCGTGGACACCTGGGTCTCGATCGGTTCGTGCGCCCAGATCGGCAAGAACGTCCACCTGGCCGGCGGGGTCGGCGTCGGAGCGGCGGGCGGCCAGGACGGCGAGGAGGGCTCCGGCGCCGCGGGGGAACCGTCGAGGGCCGCACCCGCGGTCGTCGAGGACGGCGCGCTGATCGGCCGCCGTGCGGTGATCGCCGAGGGGGCCCGGGTGGGCCGGGGCGCCGTGGTCGGCGCCGGGACGATCCTGTCGGGCTCGACCCCTGTCGTCGACGTGCGGACGGGAGAGGAACTCGGCCGTGGTCGCGTCCCGGACTGGTGTGTGGTGGCAGGGGGGACCCGGCGGCGCGAGTTTCCCGGCGGTACCTTCGGGCTGCGCTGCGTGCTGGTGCTTGAGCGCCTGGAGGAGGGCCGCAGGCCCGGCGGGGCCGAACTCGACCGGATGCTGCACGGACACGGATAGGCGCTCCGCCCGGCAGGGGTCGTCCGGCCCCCGTGCCGAACTCGACCGGATGCCGCGCGGACACGGCTGGCGGCGGCGGGGGCGGGCTCGTCCGGATCCCGCGCGGGCACTAGGGTCGCGGGCATGAGTACGCGTCTGGATCTCACACAGGATGTCGGGGAGCTCACCGCCCGGATCGTGGACGTCGAGTCGGTCAGCGGCGACGAGAAGGCACTGGCCGACGCCGTGGAGGAGGCCCTCCGGCTCCTCCCGCACCTGACGGTCGAGCGCGACGGCGAGTCGATCGTGGCCCGTACCCATCTGGGCCGCGGTGAGCGGGTGGTGATCGCCGGACACCTGGACACCGTCCCCGTCGCGGGCAACCTGCCCAGCCGGGTCGAGGGCGACCTGCTCTACGGCTGCGGCACCTCGGACATGAAGGCCGGCGTCGCGGTCGCCCTGAAGCTGGCGGCGACCCTCCCGGAGCCCAGCAGGGACGTGACCTACGTCTTCTACGACTGCGAGGAGATCGAGGCCGAGCGCAACGGCCTGCTCAGGCTCAGCCGCAGGCACCCCGACTGGCTCGCCGGGGACTTCGCGGTGCTCATGGAACCCACCGACGGCACGATCGAGGGCGGCTGCCAGGGCACGCTCAGGGCCCAGATCGTCACCCGGGGCAAGCGGGCGCACAGCGCCAGGTCCTGGTTCGGGGTCAACGCGATCCACGCCGCCCAGCCGGTGCTCGCGATCCTGAACGCCTACCAGGCGAGGCTGCCCGTCGTCGACGGGCTGGAGTACCACGAGGGCCTGAACGCGGTGGGCATCGGCGGTGGCGTCGCGGGCAACGTGATCCCGGACGAGTGCGTGGTGACGGTGAACTACCGCTTCGCCCCCGACCTGTCGCTGGAGGAGGCGCGGACCCACGTGAGCGAGGTGTTCGAGGGGTACGAGGTCCGCTTCACCGACGGCGCGGCCGCCGCGCGGCCCGGCCTGACCCATCCGGTGGCGGCGGCCTTCGTCGACGCGGTGGGCGGCACACCGAGGGCCAAGCTCGGTTGGACCGACGTCTCGCTCTTCGCCGGTCTCGGCGTGCCCGCCGTCAACTACGGCCCCGGAGACCCGAATATGGCGCACCAGCAGGGGGAGTTCGTCTCACTGAAGAAGATCGCCGACTGCGAGCGCGGAATGCTCGGCTGGCTGTCGTGAAAGGCCGGAGTCATCCGGTCAGGTGTGCCGCTCACGGCGGATCCGCTCCGCCCTGACGTGGGCGGTTACCCCACGAGGGGCCGGAGCGGTGCCGGGCGCAAATGAAAGTGGCTTTCCTCGCCGGCCATTTGGCGGGGAAAGCCACTTTCAGTCCCGAGCAGCACCCTCGGCAGTTAGACGCGCCCTCGTCAAAATTCGGTTCCATGTTTTCATAGAGATTTTTCAAGATTTTTCTGGGACGGCACTACGGTGTCCCGCATGAAGAAAACACGTCCTGAACGCCGCCAGGGAGCCGCGGTGGTCCGCGGTGACCTCGTCTCCGACTCCACCTACGACCAGCGGCTTCTTGACCGGAGAGGGCCGGCCGACTGGCTGCACATGGACCCCTGGCGGGTGATGCGGATCCAGGCCGAGTTCGTGGAGGGCTTCGGACAGCTCGCCGAGCTGCCCCAGGCGGTGACCGTGTTCGGATCCGCGCGCACCCCCGCGGGCACCCCCGAGTACGAGATGGGGATCAAGCTGGGCAAGAGCCTCTCCGAGGCGGGCTACGCCGTGATCACCGGTGGTGGCCCCGGCTGCATGGAGGCCGCCAACAAGGGGGCGGCGGAGTCCGGCGGTGTCTCGGTCGGCCTGGGCATCGAGCTGCCCTTCGAGCAGAGCATGAACGAGTACGTCGACCTCGGCATCGAGTTCCGCTACTTCTTCGTGCGCAAGACCATGTTCGTGAAGTACTCCTGCGGCTTCATCACGCTGCCCGGCGGGTTCGGCACCCTGGACGAGCTGTTCGAGGCACTCACCCTGGTCCAGACGGGGAAGGTCACCTCCTTCCCCGTGGTGCTGATGGGCACCGAGTTCTGGGGCGACCTGATCGGCTGGATCAGGAACACCCTCGTGCGGACCGGCAAGATCTCCGCCCGGGACGCGGATCTCATCCACGTCACCGACGACGTGGAGGAGGCGGTCCGGATCATCGTGGAGGCCGACCGCACCAGGGGCGGGCGGGCCAGGGACGAGCGGAGAAGCCCATGACCCTGGCCGGCGATGCCGAATAAGGTCGGGGCGTGTTCATATGTGTATTCCTCGCGTCTAGTCAGAGAATCGACAAGAAGTACCAGGAGCTGGCCGAGGAGGTCGGTGCGGAACTCGCCAGGCGCGGGCACGACCTGGTGAGTGGAGGGGCCAAGGTCTCCTGCATGGGCGCGATCGCCCGAGCGGCCCGCGCGGGCGGCGCCCGTACCGTGGGCGTGATCCCCCAGTCACTGGTGGACATCGAGCTCGCGGACGAGCACGCCGACGAGCTGGTGATCACTGGCGACATGCGCGAGCGCAAGGGGGTCATGGACGCCCGCTCCGACGCCTTCCTGGTGCTGCCGGGCGGCATCGGAACGCTGGAGGAGCTGTTCGAGATCTGGACGTCCCGCACGCTGGGCCTGCACGACAAGCCCCTGGTGGTCCTCGACCCGTGGGGCATCTACCGGCCGCTGCGGGACCTGGTCGATGGCATGCAGGAGGCGGGCTTCACCCGGCCGAACGTCTTCGACGCCATCTCCTGGACCGCCACGGTCGACGAGGCGTTCCGGCTGCTGGAGAAGTCGACCAGGCATCTGGAACCGAGCGCCGAGGAACTAGGCGAGGCCACGGCGGGTTAGCGCGGGTGGACGCCGCCCGGCGAGGGAGTCGGTCATCTCGACCGCGAGTCGCACCTGTTCCCGGCGATCCGTACGGAACACGCGGGCACCCGCCCAGGCACAGATCGAGGCCGCGGTGAGCTCCGCGGCCTCGGCGTCCCGCTCGTCTCCGGCGGTGGCGGCGGCCAGCCTGGCGGGGGTGACGACCACGGTGCGCCCGGCGCGGACGAGCTCCTCGACCTCCCCGATCGAGTGGGCCTCGACCCAGCGGGGTTCGCCCGGATCGCCGGGTCCGAGCACGAGGGGGGCCGTCGGCGGGACCGGTGGGACCGCCCCGGTCCGCCCGCTCGGAGAGGCCGGAGCCCGGCCGTCGCCCACCTCGGCGGAGGCGGGCGGGAGGCTGCTCTCTTCAGGGAACGGAGGAGTCACGACCTGATCCTAGGTCAGCGGAGTTGTGGCACGATTCGTATGTGCTGGTCGTATTAGCCCTCGCTGCCGTAGCCGTCATCGCCAGTGTCACGGTGGTCGCCATGGGGCGGGGGGGTGAGCTGAGCGAGTTCGCTCCCGACGTGCCTCCGCTGGACCTGCCCAAGGGCGGCCAGCTCGGTGCCGTCGACTTCATGGCGCTCCAGCTCCCGGTGAGCCTCGTCGGCTATCACACCCAGAGCGTGGACGAGGCGCTGAACCGGGTCGCCGGAGCCCTGAGCGAGCGCGACACCAGGATCGCCGTGCTGGAGCAGCGGGTGGCCGAGCTGCTCGCCGGCAGGCTCCAGGCCCGCCACGAGCTCAAGGGCGGCCTGCCCGCCACCCTGCGCGAGCTTGAGGCGCCGTACGAGCTCTCCGGCCACGGCAGGCCCGCGGCGGGCAAGGAGCGGTCCGGCGGGTCGTCCGCCGTTTCACTCACCGAGCGCGAGGCGCCGCACCGGCTCCCCGACGCGGCCGAGCCCGTGCCGGACCCCGTGCCGGACGGAGGGGATTCCGGCGGGTCACCGGCCGTTCCACGGGTCGAGCACGGGCCGGAGGGGGCCGATGGGCTCCCCGAGGCGGATGAGATTTCCGTGGCGGAGAAGCCGCCCGGCGCGTCGCGGGTCTCCTCGCCGTCCGAGCCGTCCCAGGTGCCGGACTCCCCGTCCCCTTCCGGGGCCTCGCCGGAGCCGTCCTCCGGTACCGTCGGCGTCCACCTCGGTGAGCGGCCGGGGAAGGACAACAAGGAGGAGTCCCGTTGACCGAGACCTCGCGACCCGTCGTGCCCGCGGCACCCGTGGAGCTCGTGCGCTGTGGGTGGGTGAGCGCGGCCCCCGACTACATCGCCTATCACGACGAGGAGTGGGGCCGCCCGGTCACCGGCGACGACCGGGTGTTCGAGCGGATCACGCTGGAGGCGTTCCAGTCCGGCCTGTCCTGGATCACCATCCTGCGCAAGCGGGAGAACTTCCGCGCCGCCTTCGAGGGGTTCTCCATTCCGGCCGTGGCCGCCTTCGGCGAGCAGGACGTCGAACGCCTGCTCGGCGACGCAGGCATCGTCAGGAACCGGGCCAAGATCGAGGCGACGATCGCCAACGCGAGGGCCGCGCTCGGCATCGGCCTGTCCGACCTCGTCTGGAGTCACGCGGACCCCGGCTCGCCGGTTCCGAAGACCCCGGCGGACCTGCCCGCCCAGACCCCCGGTTCCAAGGCGCTGGCCAGGGAGCTCAAGTCACACGGCTTCCGTTTCGTCGGCCCGACCACCGCCTACGCGCTGATGCAGGCCATCGGCCTCGTCAACGACCACCTGGCCGACTGCTGGACGCGCCGGGCCTGACGGCCTCCCCCTCGCGGGCGAGGGGGAACTCCGCGCGGCCGGGCCCCGCTGACGCCGGAAGTCCCCGCACGTACGCGGCGGTTTCGCGGAATCCCCCGAGACCGGCCAAGGGACGTCAGCGGCCCTGGAAGACCGGGCGCTCCTTGGCGAGGAAGGCACGGGTCGCGTTCAGGTGGTCGTCGGTCTTGGCGCAGGCGTCCTGGAGGTCGGCTTCCAGCTCCAGGGCCTCGGCCAGCGAACCGGTCGAGGCGAACCGCAGGGCGCGCTTGGTGGCCGCGTAGGCGCTCGTGGGCCCCTGTGCCAGCCGTACGGCCAGTGCGCGGGCCGCGATGTCCAGCTCGTCGGCGGGGACGACCTGGGAGACGATCCCGAGTTCGAGCGCGCGGGCCGAGCCGATGGGCTCGCCGAGCAGTAGCAGCTCCGCCGCGCGGCCCGCGCCGACCAGGCGCTGCAGGGTCCAGGAGGCGCCCGAGTCCGGGGCCAGGGCGATGCCGGAGAAGGCCATCGCGAACCTGGCCTTCTCCGAGGCGATTCGCAGGTCGCAGGCGAAGGCCAGCGCGGCGCCCGCGCCCGCGGCGACGCCGTTCACCGCCGCGACGACCGGCTTGTCCATCTCGGTGATCGTGCGGACGATCGGGTTGTACTGGGTACGTACCGTGTCGTCCAGGCCCCGCCCGGCCTCCAGGTTCGCGGCGTGCTCGCTCAGGTCCTGGCCGGCACAGAACGCCCGCCCCGTCCCGGTCAGCAGCACCGCCCGCACGGCGCGCTCCCGCGACGCCGCGGTCACCGCCTCGAGCAGGGCGGTCTTCGCCCGGGAGGTCAGCGAGTTCATCGCCTCCGGCCGGTTGATGACGATGGTGGCGACGGCGTCATCGACGGAGTAGAGAACGTCGTTCAACAAGGGCTCCTTCAGGCTTCCCGGCTCCGCGTGCTACGGCTCGCCGAGGTGGCGGTCGACGAAGGCGGCGGCGGCTGGGAGCAGCCGTCCGGCCTCGTGTTCGAAGTAGATTCTGGCCTGCTCCCCCGGCCAGCCTCGCGGCAGGAGCTCGGTTGGGAGCCCGGGGTCGCGGAACAGGAAGTTGCGCCAGCCGTGCAGCAGCCTGCTGCGGACGGCGAACACCCGGGCGTCGCTCGCGTTGCCGGGCAGCTCGCCGACCAGGTCCATCGCCTGGGCCAGCCATCTCTGGTAGGCGGCACCGATGCCGCCCAGGTCCCATGTCCTGGCGGCCAGTGCCGCGGGGTCGCCGTCGAGCACCGCGTCGAACCGCTCGGCGCCGACGCCCTCGCCGCTGAGGATCGTCTCCAGCTCGGGGGAGGGGCGGGGGCCGATCCAGGTGGTCTCGGACAGGGGCGCGTACCCGATGAAGGACAGCTCGGCCCGGAGGCGCTCCCTCCTGGACCGCTCGCGCACGGGCTCCAGCACCAGGACGTGCCACCGGCCGTTCCAGGTGATCGTCCCAACTCGGTAAATTCTCAACGCGGCTTCGTCGAGACGGTGCACGCACTTGGGGGTGACCTCGTAGCCGGGGCCTCCGGGCAGCCGGGCGGGCGCCAGCCAGCCTTGCCGTACCATCCGCGAGATGGCGGTGCGCACGGCCGGAGCGGCGATGTCCAGCGGGGCGAGCAGGCGGACGAGGGCGGCCACGGACGCGCGGCCGCCTCGGGATCTGAGGTGGTCCCCGTACAGATCGAAGAGCGCGGCGCGGGCGTTCACGAGGACAAGTTTGGCCGTCCGGGGGGTCTCGGACAACGGTCTTGATCGCCGGATGAGCCGACGCTGAGACTGATCGTTCCCATTCTCCGTGCGGAGGCGGGATAATAGGACATCACAGAAGACGTGAATGCGTCGGCCACCCTCGGGTCAGTCGGAGATCCGGAGCCCGAAGCAGGAAGGGATACACGCATGGCGGCTATGAAGCCGAGGACCGGTGATGGTCCGCTGGAGGTCGTCAAGGAAGGCAGGGGGATCGTCATGCGGGTTCCTCTGGAGGGTGGCGGCCGTCTCGTCGTTGAGCTCTCCGCGGACGAGGCAAGCGCCCTTGGTGAGGAACTGAAGAAAATCGTCGGTTAATACCGATCTAAGACAGAGTGGCGGAGCCGGGCCCTATTTGAGCTTGCTCGGGGAGCATGACACCTGCGATGGCCCGCGCGACCGACGATGAACACGGCCCTGGCCGTCGGACCGCCTTGCGGCGGCTCGCGCCAGGGCCGCGGTGTTCTCCCCGGCGTTTCTCTCCTGCCGGGCCTGACGACTGGAGTCACCCATGCCCATCTCCCCCTACCTGCTCCTGCCCCGCGTGCCCTATGCCCAGGGGCTGTCCGCCGGGGAGGACGCTGAGACCGAGTCCTTCGGCGACGCCGAGTTGCTCGCCGTTCCCTTCGCCGAGGATCTCGCACCCGAGATCGAGCTGCCGGTGCCCGTGGCGGCGTTGCTCGCCCACTACCAGGCCAAGGGCGAGGCGGGTGAGATCGTCGAGGTTCCCGTCGCGAACGGCGACGCCGTGGGCCGGGTGCTCCTCTACGGAGTCGGAGACGGCTCGGCGACGGCCCTGCGCAAGGCCGGCGCGGCGGTGGCGCGGCGCGGTAAGGGCAAGGACGCCATCAGGATCGTGCTGCCCGGCGGGCCGGTGGCCGCCTTCGTGGAGGGCGCGCTGCTGGCCACGTACACCTTCAGGGTCGGCGAGGCGAAGTCCCCCGTGACGACGCTCGAGTTCGTCGGAGACGGGGTCGAGGCGGAGGTCGCCGGCGCGGAGGTGATCGCCGGGGCCGTCGCGCTCGCCAGGGACCTGACCAACACCCCCTCCTCGGTGAAGTCACCGGCCTGGCTCGCCGAGCGCGCCGCCGAGCAGGGCGTCGCCGCGCGGGTGTGGGACGAGCGGGAGCTGCGCTCCGGCGGGTTCGGCGGCATCCTCGCCGTCGGGAAGGGGTCGGTGAACCCGCCCCGGCTGATCCAGCTCTCCTACCGGCCCGAGGGCGCGACGCGCCACGTGGTCCTGGTCGGCAAGGGCATCACGTACGACACCGGCGGCCTGTCGCTCAAGCCGACCGCCGGCATGGTGTTCATGAAGACCGACATGGCCGGCGGAGCGGTGGTCATCGCGGTCCTGGGCGCGCTGGCCTCGCTCGGCGTGCCGATCCGGGTCACCGGCCTGATCGCCGCCGCCGAGAACTCCTTCTCCGGTACGGCCCAGCGCCCCTCGGACGTGATCACGCAGTACGGCGGCCGGACCGTGGAGGTGCTCAACACCGACGCCGAGGGCCGCCTGGTGCTGGCCGACGCGCTGGCCTACGCCGACGCGGAGCTGGACCCGGACGTCATGGTGGACATCGCCACGCTGACCGGGGCGATCAGCGTGGCCCTGAGCAAGAGTCTCGGCGCGGTCTTCGCCTCCGAGGACGCGCTGGCAGGCGCGCTGGTCGAGGCGGGGGAGGTCAGTGGGGAGCGGCTCTGGCGGATGCCGCTGATCGAGGACTACCTTCCCGCGCTCGACTCGTCGGTGGCCGACCTGACCAACATCGAGGCCGGATCGACCTACGGCGCGGGTTCCGTCACCGCGGCGCTGTTCCTGCGCGAGTTCACCGGCGGGCGGCCCTGGGCACACCTGGACATCGCCGGCGTCGGCCGTAGCGGCGCGGACGAGGGCCTGTTCAGCAAGGGAGCCACCGGATACGGCGTGCGCCTGCTGCTCGAATGGCTGGCGGGGCTCCAGGAGCGGTGATCGCGCGGCGGGCGGGACGGTGTCACCGACGGTGTCACCGTCC